>QKJM01001012.1 GCA_003249315.1 Archangium sp. | reverse complement strand
GTGTCCGCTCCGTCACGGACGTCTACTACGCAACGGCCAGGCCACGTTCCCACCTCCAGGCCTCTCCACCATCCGGGGAGGCTGGCATCCTCTGCGTCTCGCCACTTCCCACGCAGGAGCCAAAGGAGACTGTCATGAACGTTCGCGCCATGTTGCTGGTCCTCTCCACCACCGCCCTGGGGACGCTCGCCGGGTGTGCGACCCCCTCCGCCACGAGCACCGCGTCCACGCAGCAGCAGGAGCAGCAGGTGCAGGAGCAGCAGGTGCAGGAGCAGCAGGCGCCTATGCAGCGCGCCGGGTGCGGCTGCGGAATGGCGACCCAGACGGAGGCCAGTGTCGTCCACGCGAGCGGTCAGATCGGCGGGGGCAAGGGCTGCACCTGCGGGCAGACGGCCGAGGCCGGCGTCGTCCAGGCGAGCGCCCAGGAGGGCAAGCCCCGGAGCTGTAGCTGCCCGCACTGCGGCAACAAGACGAGCGAGGGCAAGGCAGGCGCATGTGGCTGCAAGCACTCGGGAACCTCCGAGGGCACGCCGACCCAGGACGGCGAGAGCTGAGTCACAGAGGCGGTGGCGCGCCGGGGGCCCGGGTCCGTGGGTCCCTCGGAGCGCCCCGTCACGAGCCCACGGCCGCGACCCGCCGCCCCTTGCGCCAGTCCAGCAACAGCAGGGTGCTACCGACGATGAGGGAGGCCCCCACCAGGGTCAGCGTGTCCGGCCTCTCTCCCAGCAGCAGCACTCCCCACATGAAGGCGAAGACGACCTGCAGATAGGAGACGGCGGTGGCTCGAGCGGCTGGCTCCTTCTGCAGCCCGCGCGTCATGAAGACCTGGGCCACCTGCGTCGCCACCCCCACGCCGAGGAGCGCCACCCACTCCAGGGGCGTGGGCCATTGCCACACGGAGAGCACCATCGGAAGGGACAGCGGCGTGGCCACCAGGGGGAACCAGAAGACGATCACCAGCGGGTGCTCGGCGGGGCCGATGCGGCGCACGGTGGTGTAGGCCGCCGCGCTGAACACCGCCCCGGCCAGGGCCACCCCGCTGGCCAGCGGATCCAACGACTCCACACCTCCGCCGAAGAGGAAGGCGGGACGCAGCACCAGCACCAGCCCCGAGAGGCTGCCCAGCACGCTCAGCGCGGCGCGCCACTCCAGCCGCTCGCCCAACAGCAGCGCCGCCAGCAGCGAGGTGAAGACGGGGTTGAGGTATTGGATGACGGAGGCCTCGGCCAGCGGCAGGTGAACCAGGGCCCAGAAGAAGCACGAGAGGGCGCAGAAGCCCAGCAGGCCGCGCAGGAGCAGCAGCCCGCGCAGCGTCCCCCACGGTGACATGCCCGAGCGCCGCAGCAGTCCCCAGGAGAGCACCAGCGCCACCGCCGCGCGGAAGAGCACCACCTGCTGGGCGGCGAGCCTCTGGCCGGCCAGCTTCACCAGCAGGCTCATCACACTGAAGAAGAAGGCCGCCACGACCATGTCGCGCAGGCCGCCCGTCCGGGGGGAGGAATCACTCATGAGAAAGCGGGCGGCTCCCGGGGAGACGGAGCGGCCACCGGGGCGGCAGACTCGCCCACCCGGCCTGTCGTGGCAACAGGGACGAGAGGACAGCCGCCCTTCGCGCCCCCGCTGGACTACACTGAGTGCGTGTCGCTCCGCTCCGAGCAGACTCCGCCCGCGGGAATCCGCGCGAAGCTCCATGAGATCATCTTCGAGGCGGACACGGCCGCCGGGAAGGCGTTCGACGTCGGGCTGCTGCTGGCCATCCTCATCAGCGTCATCGCGGTGATGCTGGAGAGCGTGGACTCCATCCGCGCGAACCATGGGAGGCTCATCCGAGGGGCGGAGTGGTTCTTCACCCTGCTCTTCACCGTGGAGTACGTGCTGCGGCTGGTGTCGGTGAAGCGCCCGCTGCGCTACGCGCGGAGCTTCTTCGGGCTGGTGGATCTCATCGCCATCCTGCCCACGTACCTGAGCGTGATACTGCCCGGGGCGCAGTCGCTGCTGGTGGTGCGGGTGCTGCGCCTGCTGCGCATCTTCCGAGTGCTCAAGCTGGTGAGCTTCCTGGGGGAGGCCGAGGTGCTGCTCACCGCCCTGCGCGCGAGCCGACCGAAGATCACCGTCTTCCTCGGCGCGGTGCTGAGCACGGTGGTCATCATGGGCGCCGTCATGTACCTGGTGGAGGGCGCGGAGCACGGCTTCGACAGCATCCCGCGAGGCATGTACTGGGCCATCGTCACCATGACGACGGTGGGCTTCGGGGACATCACCCCCAAGACGGTGGCGGGGCAGTTCATCGCGTCGATCCTGATGATCCTGGGCTACGGGATCATCGCGGTGCCCACGGGCATCGTCTCGGTGGAGTTGGCGGCGGCCGCCCGGCAGACGGAGCTCAACCCGGTGGCTTGCCCCGGCTGCGGCGCCCAGGGGCACGATCTGGACGCGATACACTGCAAGCACTGCGGCCAGAAACTCTGATCCGCGGCAAGCCCCCTCTCCCTCTGGGAGAGGGCTGGGGTGAGGGATTATCCCCCCGCCTGCCCCGAGTCCCGGGAAACCGGACTGGACAGACCCTCTGGAATGGTTAGGGAAGGATCATTCGCGCCCCCAACCCCGGAGGGCGCCCGGAGGAGACATGTCCACCCAGCGTGAGACCCACACCTTTCAGGCGGAGATCAACCAGCTCCTGAACCTGGTCATCAACTCGCTCTACAGCCACAAGGAGATCTTCCTGCGCGAGCTCGTCTCGAACGCCTCGGACGCGCTCGACAAGCTGCGCTTCCGCTCGGTGACGGAGCCGGAGCTGCTCGAGGGAGAGCCGACCCTGGAGATCCGCCTGCTGCCGGACGCGGAGAAGGGGACGCTGACGATCGAGGACACCGGCGTCGGGATGACGCACGACGAGCTGGTGAAGAACCTGGGAACCATCGCCCACTCGGGCTCGAGGGAGTTCCTGGAGCTGGTGCAGCAGCGAGGGCAGAAGGATGTGAACCTGATCGGCCAGTTCGGCGTGGGCTTCTACAGCGCGTACCTGGTGGCGGATCGGGTGGAGGTGGTGAGTCGGGCGGCGGGGAAGGACGGGCAGGCGTGGAGGTGGAGCTCGGACGCGAAGGGGAGCTTCACGGTGGAGTCGGCCGAGAAGGCCACGCGGGGCACGTCCATCACCCTGCACCTGAAGGAGGACCAGAAGGAGTTCCTGGACGGGTGGAGGCTGCGCTCGCTGGTGACGCAGTACTCGGACTACGTGAGCCACCCCATCAAGCTGGAGGTGGAGAAGAGCACGGGCGAGGGCGAGGAGAAGAAGACCGAGAAGTCGCTCGAGGTGGTGAACAAGGCGAGCGCGCTGTGGCAGCGGGCGAAGAGCGAGATTACGGACGAGCAGTACCAGGAGTTCTACAAGCACCTGTCGCACGACTGGGAGCCGCCGCTGGCGTGGACGCACTTCCGGACGGAGGGCAACCAGGTCTTCACGGGGCTGCTGTTCGTGCCGAAGCAGCCGCCATTCGACCTGAACAGCCCGACGCAGCGAGGGGTGCGGCTGTTCGTGAAGCGGGTGTTGATCATGGACTCGTGCGAGGAGCTGCTGCCGCAGTGGCTGCGCTTCGTGCGGGGCGTGGTGGACTCGGATGACCTGCCGCTGAACGTGTCGCGCGAGATGCTGCAGGACTCGGCGGTGGTGCAGGCCATCCGCAAGCACGTGACGAAGAAGACGTTGGACCTGCTGGAGAAGCTGGCGAAGGACAAGCCGGAGGACTACCGGAAGTTCTGGGAGGGCTTCGGGACGGTGCTGAAGGAGGGTCTGGCGGTGGAGACCGAGCACCGGGAGAAGCTGGGCAACCTGGTGCGCTACGAGAGCACGCGCGAGGAGGGGCTGACGTCGCTGGCGGAGTACGTGGAGAGGATGAAGGAGGGGCAGGAGGCCATCTACTACGTCTTCGGCGAGACGAGGAAGGCGGTGGAGGACTCGCCGCACCTGGAGGCGCTGAAGAAGCGCGGGTACGAGGTGCTGTACATGACGGACCCGGTGGACGAGTGGGCCACGCAGGGGCTGCGCGAGTACCAGGGGAAGCCGCTGGTGTCGGCGATGCACGCGGACCTGAAGCTGAAGGAGACGGAGGAGGAGAAGAAGGAGAAGGAGGAGAGGGCGAAGGGGCTGGGGCCGCTGACGGAGAGGATGAAGGAGGTGCTGGCGGAGCAGGTGAGGGAGGTGCGGGTGTCAGACCGGCTGACGGACTCGCCGTGCTGCCTGGTGATGCCGGAGGGAGGGACGCACGCGTACGTGGAGCGGCTGCTGAAGGAGCGAGGCCGGAGCGTGCCGAGGGTGAAGCGGATTCTGGAGGTGAACCCGACGCACCCGGTGGTGGAGCACCTGCGCGCGCGGCATGAGAAGGAGCCGGCGTCGGAGCAGGTGAAGGAGTGGGTGGAGCTGCTCTACGACCAGGCGCTGCTGACGGAGGGCAGCAGCGTGGAGGATCCGAACCGCTTCGCTCGGCGGCTGACGGCGCTGCTGACGCAGGTGGCGAAGGCGGGGATCGAGCACGTGCCGGCGGGCGCGGTGGCCTCGGGGCCGGAGACGCCGGTCTCGGAGAGCGAACCCACGACGGAG
>QKJM01000833.1 GCA_003249315.1 Archangium sp. | reverse complement strand
AACTCCGAGCGCATCAACGGCTTCGTGGAGACGATTCAGGAGATGGCGGCGGCGACGAACATGCTCGCGCTCAACGCGGGAATCGAAGCGGCGCGCGCGGGGCAGCACGGGCGAGGCTTCGCGGTGGTGGCGCGCGAGGTGGGCAAGCTGGCCGAGGAGTCGGGACGGAGCTCGGCGCAGATTGGCGCGGTGGTGGGCGGCGTGACGCAGCAGATGGGGGACACGCTCCTGGCGGTGGAGCAGATCCGCCAGACGACGGAGCGCTTCACGCCAGTGCTGGAGTCGGCGAGGACGACGCTCCACTCCATCCGGGAGATCGTCCTGCAGAACCAGCAGTTGATGGTGAAGAGCTCGGAGGAGGCGGACCGTCAGGCGGAGGAGACGGCCCACATCTCCCAGGGCTGCGCCAGGCTGCTGGAGCTGGTGGACGGGCACGGGCAGATGAGCGCGGAGGTGGCGGCGGCGGCGCTGCAGCTCGGGAGGCTGGCGGAAGAGCTGGGCAAGCTGTTGCCGGAAGAGGCACCGCTCTCGGAGCCCGGGCTCCCGAGCTGAGCGGCGCTACCGCGCCACCCGGGAGCCACGGGAGATGGCGCTCACTCGTGCGTCCGGGCCCAGTAGGAGATGATGTCGTCGTTGTCGACGATGCGCGAGTGGTAGTGCTCCCAGATGTCGGTGACCATGACGGCGTCGCCGCGGGAGAGCTTGGGGGTGAGGTAGAGGGCGTAGTAGTCGGCGCCGCTGCCGTCATCGGCCGGGCCGAGCTTCTCCAGGGGCTGCTTGGAGACAGGGCACAGCAGGGCGCAGCGCGTGCCAGGGGCGATGTCGGTGAAGCCCTGCTTCCGCTTGTCGCCGTGGATGGGGGAGAGGTGGACGAGACCCTCGCGCCCGTCCGGCATGCGCAGCAGCAGCGTGACGGCGGGGTAGCCGTCGAACTTCACGTCCGAGATGCCGACGAGGTTGTCTCCGCGAGGCCCGAAGGCCTGGGTGATGACGACAGTGACGCCCTCGGCGATGGACTGCAGGCTGTCATGCTGCTCGGGGATGGCGTGGACCTCGAGGTTCCGGGTGTCGACGTGTTGCTTGGACATGATGAAGGGGCCTCCGAACCCCGGACGAGCATAGCGCGTCCAGGCCGCTCGCCGGATATCCCACGGGAACCCTCGCCCCCTCCCGACCCCCTCCGTCGGGTAGGGACTGGTTTCCGTTCAGGTAGACCAGACCTCCAGGGGGGGCAGATTCGGAGGCAACCCCGTGAATCGGTAGTGGGCATTGACAGAACCTGGTGAGTCCGTAAGGTAGGGACACGTTTCTGGAGGCCCCTGCATGCCCAGGCTCTCGGCACGAGATGAACGCCCATTGGCCATGACCCTCGGAGCGGCGGCGCATGCCGCCCGGACTCGCGTGGCACTCACCCAGGCGGAGGTGGCCCGCCGGGTAGGAGTGAAGCTGGAGGTGTACGGCCGCATCGAGCGAGGACGGGTCTTCCCGAGCGTGCCGACGCTACGGCGCCTGTGCGTGACGCTGCGGGTGCCCTCGGACGCGCTGCTGGGGCTGGAGTCGGAGCCGGAGACGAGTCCGCTCCCGGGGGAGCGCCCGACGATGCGGAAGCTCGCCCTGGTGGCGCGGGAGCTCAGTGACTCGCAGCTCAAGCTGCTGCTGTTGCTGGCGCGGACGCTCCGACAGGACGGGGAGTGAGGCGCCACTCCGACTACGAGGAGAGCGCGAGCAGCAGGAGGAGGGCCTGCTCCGGGGCACTGCGCTGGAAGAACTCCGCGGGAAGGGCCACCTGGACGGGCGGGGCGAGGGGACCCGCGCAGCTCCGGGGCCCCTCGTAGCGCCCGTCGACGTACTTCAGCTCGTAGGTGCAGTCCGAGGTGTAGGCGTGGAGTTCCTCCGGGCTGAAGCGCAGCCGCACCGGCCCGCGGCCCAGGGTGCCCTCGGCGCGCAGGGTATTCCCCTCCTGGCGCACCACCAGCCGCGCGGGACGTGCGCCGATGACGCCGCCCAGCTCCCGCGCTCCCTTCTTGAGCAGGGTGTCCTGGCCGAGGATGCGCCCGCGTATCTGCTTCGAGCCGAAGTGGAGCTGCACGCTGGCGGAAAACACCTCGTCCCCGGCGAGCTGGAGGTTGAAGGAGCTGGCTGGGCTCATTCGCACGGAGATGGAGGGGTTCTCATCGGCGGCAAGGGCCACCCCGGCCAGGACGAGCAGGAGGGCGGGGAGGCCGCGGCGCAGCGAAGGGCGAGGATTCATACAAGGAGTGTAATGCGACTCCCCCACACGGGCGCCGTCCCCGGGGGCGACCGCGCCGTCCGCCAATGAACGGAGCGAGGGGTCCGAGTCTCGTGCATGCGTCTCCGGGAGGGGGCGTATGCTGGGGGGAAGGAGGAGTGGAAGTGCGAGAGCTACAACCCATCATCGACGCGGTGCGACGGGCGAGCGAGCTGTGCCTGCGAGTGCAGTCCCTGGAGATGGGCGCCAGCCGCAAGGGGGACGCCTCGGTCGTCACCATCGCGGACTATGGCGTGCAGGCGCTGCTGTGCCGCACGCTCAGCCACCACTTCCCCGGAGACGCGGTGATCGCCGAGGAGAGCGGAGAGAGCTTCCTGGAGACGGTGCCGGCGGAGGCGCGGGCCACGACGCTGCGGCTGGTGGGCGAGCTCCTGGGCGAGCCGGTGACGGAGGAGGACTTCGTCCGCTGGCTCGCGTACGGCCGGGACGTGCGCGCGGAGCGCACCTGGGTGATCGACCCCATCGACGGCACGGAGGGCTTCGTCGCCGGGCGCTCGTATGCCCTCTGCATCGGCTCGCTGGTGGGAGGCGAGCCGAGGGACGGTCTCATCGGCGTGCCGGGCTCGCCGTTGGACGAGGGCGGGACGCTCTTCTACACGGAGGGCGGAGAGGCGCGAGCGGAGCCGCTAGGAGGAGGGGAGGCGCGGGCGCTGCGCGTCTCCGAGCGCGAGGCGCCGAGCACGCTGCGCGCGGTGGAGAGCTTCCTGGAGAGCGCGTGGACGCGGGAGCTGACGGACCGGGTCTACGCGGAGGTGGGGGTGGAGTCGGAGAACGTGGGCCGGTACGACGGGATGGTGAAGTACGCGCTGGTGGCGGCGGGAGCGGCGGAGCTGTACGTGCGCGGGCCGAGGGACTCGCGGTTCCGTCCGCCGAAGATATGGGACCACGTGGCGGGGACGGCGCTGGTCCGCGCGGCGGGAGGCCGGGTGACGACGCTGGACGGCGGTCCGGTGGACTTCACCCGGGGCCAGGTGTTGGAGGGCACGGTGGGGCTGCTGGTGAGCAACGGCCGCATCCACGAGCGCCTGGTGGACGCGGTGGCGCGAGGGGCGGGGGCCGCGTGGAAGCATCAGGGCTAGCCTGAGAAGCGAACAGCCTCCGGAGCCTACAACCCGTCGAGCAACCCCATCCGGTCCTTGAGGCGCAGCACGCGACGGACGGCTGCGTCGAGCCGCTCGGCCATCTCCGGCTCGGATCGGGCGAGCTTCGTGAGGATGCCGAAGTAGTCGAGGCCCTGGTCCCAGTCGGGAGGAGCGGTGGTGAGGATGAGGTCATTCCCGGCGAGGAATGCGAGCCGGACCACCTCCTCCTGCTCGGCGCCAATCTGCTCGGCGAGGGCGCGGATGGCGACGTCATCGGTGACGGAGATCCACCCCTGCTCATGGGCCATGGAGACGAGGGAAGGCTCGAGGATGGCGGGGCGGGAGCCGAACTGCTTGTAGACGATGTTGGACATCATCACCCCGCCGAGGAGGGGACCGGCGGCGAAGAAGACGGAGGCCTCGGAGCGGACGCGGGCCTCGTCCCAGTCGACGATGGCGGGCTCGTGGTCGGAGTCGGCGTCGAGGTCGCCATAGCCAGGGAAGTGCTTGCCGATGGCGACGACGCCGGCGCGGGAGAGGCCACGAGCGAAGGCGGAGGCCTTCTGTTGAACGACGGAGGAGTCCCCGGAGAAGGCGCGCCCGTTGCGGAACATGTGGCCGGAGGGGGCCACGTCGAAGACGGGGGCGAGGTTCATGTTGAGGCCGACGTCACGCATGGCCTTGCCGACGCGGAGACCCCAGGCCTCGACCTTGGAGTCGGGAAGGGAGGCGAGCTCGCGAGCGGAGGGGAGGCGCTTGAGGGAGGCGTGTCGGTTCAAGCGGTTGAAGTCACCGCCCTCGATGTCGACGGCGAAGAAGGGGGGGATGCGGGAGCGGGTGAGGGAGGAGCGGATGCGCTCGCGAGCGGCGGGGAGCTTGCGGAGGGTGGCGCCGACGAAGAGGACGCCGCCGACCTCGACGGGGGAGTCCTTGCCGAGCTGGGGGTAGGCGAGGAGGAGCTGGCCGACCTTCTCGCGGAGGGAGAGGGACTGGAGGATGCGCTCGACGCGGGCCTCATCGGGGGCGCGAGCGGCGAGGCCCTGGGGCTTCCTGGGAGGAGCGGCGAGGGCGAGGGAAGGGAGGAGGAGCGAGAGGAGGACGAGCGGAGGAGGACGAGCGAGGAGCGGAGCACTGCGCGCATGGGGCGCAGTCTTCCACGGAGGAGGGCTGGAGGCGCGGAGGAATCGCGGAGGGACGAGGCCCGCCCGGCTGGCGTGTGGACGGGCGGACGGTCAGGGAGGAACAATCCCGGACCCGCGGAGACGCTCCAACTCGGCCTGCAGTTCCGCCAGGCGCCGCTCGGCCTCCTCGCGCCCGCGCTCCGCATCCTGCCTCCGCCGCACTTCCTGCTCGCGCAGCCGTGCTTCCTGCTCCAGCAGCTCATGGGACTCCAGCAACAGCGCGTTGCCCGCCCACAACCTCAGCTTCCCCCCCATCATCTCGAACTCCAG
>QKJM01000201.1 GCA_003249315.1 Archangium sp. | reverse complement strand
GTTCCAGGCGACGGTGCTCCATGCGGACCGGACCCAGGAGCAGCGTCGCCAGGCGCTGGAGGGCTTCCGCCGAGGTGAGGTGCGCTGCCTGGTGGCCACGGACATCGCCGCGCGAGGGCTGGACGTGGAGGACGTGGGACACGTCATCAACTTCGACCTGCCCTTCTCTCCGGAGGACTACGTACACCGCATCGGCCGCACCGCGCGGGCAGGCGCGAGCGGGCGGGCCTCCTCGTTCGCGATTGCACGAGAGGAGCGCCTCGTGCGCGAAGTGGAGCGTATCATGCGTGCCCGCATCCCCCGCGCCGAGGTGCCCCGGGAGGACCCCACCTTCCAGGCCGCGTTCGAGCGCTTCCTCGCCCGCCAGAAGGAGCCTGGAAGATGAGACCTGTGCGCATCGCCATCATCGGTGCCGGCATCGGCGGCATCTGCATGGGTATCCAGCTCCTGAAGGCTGGCTTCCATGACTTTACCCTCTACGAGAAGGCGGACTCATTAGGGGGAACCTGGAGGGACAACTCCTATCCGGGGGCAGCGTGCGACATCCGCTCTCACCTCTACTCCTTCTCGTTCGAGCCCAATCCGGACTGGAGCCGCTCCTACGCGCCGCAGGCGGAGATCCTCGCCTACCTCGAGCACTGCGTGGACAAGTACGGCCTGCGTCAGCACCTTCGCTTTCGCACGGAGATTGCGAGTGCGCGCTTCGACGAGGCGCGGGGCGTGTGGCATCTGCGCACCCGGGCGGGAGAGGAGGTGGAGGCGGACGTCGTCGTCTCGGGAGTGGGCCAGCTCAGCATTCCTCGTGTGCCGGCCCTCCCGGGGCTGGAGTCCTTCGAGGGCACCTGGTTCCACTCGGCGCGCTGGCGGCATGACCATGACCTGACCGGCAGGAGCGTGGCGGTCATCGGCAACGGCGCGAGCGCCATCCAGTTCATCCCCGAGATCGCGCCCCGGGTGGGCCGGCTGCGAGTCTTCCAGCGCTCGGCCCACTGGATTGTACCGAAGTGGGACCGGCAGGGGACGGTGCTGGAGAAGAACCTGATGCGCCGCGTGCCCTCGCTGGAGGCGCTCTACCGCTCCGCGCTCTACTGGACCAACGAGTCGCGCTTCCTCGTCATGCGGAAGAAGCATCCGATGAACAAGCTCTTCGAGCTCGTCGCCCGGATGCACTTGCGCCGCCATGTTTCGAGCCCCGCGCTGCGCGAGGCGCTGACGCCGACTGATCCGGTGGGCTGCAAGCGCGCCCTGCTCTCGAACGACTACTACCCGGCGCTCGAGCGCGAGAACGTGGAGCTGGTGACGAGCGGGATTGAACGCATCGAGTCGGACGGCGTCATCACCCGGGATGGGCGGAAGCACCCGGTGGACACGCTCATCTTCGCCACGGGCTTCCAGACCACCACCTTCCTGACGCCGATGGAGTTTCACGGGCTCGGCGGGCGGACGCTGGGCGAGGCCTGGAAGGACGGGGCCGAGGCCTATCTGGGAATGATGGTGCCGGGCTTCCCCAACTTCTTCATGCTCTACGGCCCGAACACCAACCTCGGGCACAACTCCATCATCCTCATGATCGAGTGCCAGGTGCGCTACGTCCTCCAGTGTGTGGAGGCAATGAGGGAGCGCGAGCTGCCGTGGCTGGATGTGAAGCCCGAGGCGGCGGCGGCCTTCAACGCGGAGCTGCGGCGCGAGCTGGAGAAGACCGCCTGGTCCGCCGGCTGTGGGAGTTGGTACAAGACGGCCGAGGGGCGGATTACGAACAACTGGGCGAGCTTCACTGTCGACTATGACCGGCGCACCCGGAGGCCGGACTGGATGGCGTTCCACGAGGGGCCGCGTCAGGCTCCGGAGGTGCGCGAGGTGGCGTCCAGCTCCGCGAGGGCCCGCTCGATTTAACGGGCCTCGCGGGCGTCGCTGAAGTGTGGTGGCGGGCGTCTACGGCTGCGCCGCCGCGTAGTCCTCCAGCGAGGGCATGTACCCCATGGGGGAGACGAGCTGCACGAAGTTCGGGACGCTGGAGCTGGTGCTCGTCACGTAGTCGCTTCCATGCACATACAGGCGGAGGGGACGAGGGTTGTTGGCGGGCTCCAGTCCATCATAGACATGGCCCTCGACGGCATCATTGTCGAGGATATAGTCCGTGGGCAACGGGGTCCCCTCCGTCACGGTGAGGAAGCGTCCGGTGTCTCCCTTCTGGCGGTAGCGCAGCAGCCGGCGCGTCGGCAGCGCGTCCAGCATCGTGGCGGGTGCGTCGGACTTGAACAGGGGACCCTCGAAGCCGAGTGGAATGTTGGTATCCAGGGCGTACTGTTTCGCGTTGTCGAAGATGGCGGGGTCGGGCATGTAGGTGTAGGGCTTCTGTGAGCTGATGACGATTCGCGTCGTGCTCAGGAACTGGTCGGTGTTCTGGGTCTCCGCGTTGTTGCGCTTGAACCGGAAGAGCCCCGCGTCGAGGAACTTCGAGTAGGAGAACAGAACGGCGCCACTCTGCAGCAGCTCGTCCCGGGTGTACTCCTCACAGTACCGGGCGGTAGAAGGAGCCGGCATGGTGGAGCTCGTCCCCGCGGTTCGAGGATCCATCAGGGGCCCCTGGATTTTGCATGTACCGTTGGGTGGAAGCGTGGCCCAGCGCTTCTTCGTCAGGCACACCGCCTGCGCGCGCACCCGCGTCGTCGGGAACTGGCTGATGTATTTGAAGGGCTGACCCGTGCTCGCATCCACGAGGACCCACGCGGCCTCGAAGTAGAAGCTCGTTCTCACCGGGCCTCCCGCGACGACTGGCGGCGAATTGGGAATCACCACCTCGCTTCGCACATTGCCCTCGTGGAACATGGTGATGGGGGTGCCATCGAGGGTATTGGGCCTGGCCTCACCGCAGAAGTCCGCGGTGGCCATGGCCGTGCAGGCCAGGTGGTGGCGAAGCGCATCGCCTTCCGTCAAGGTCAGCGAGGTCTGGTCCAGTCTCGGATCCTGGCTCACCCAGGGCGGATAGCCCCAGTCCACGCACTTGGCGGCCACGCCCCCCTTCACCACGGAGCCATCCTGCTGCCGCTGGGGCAGGCAAGCGAAGGAGAAGTCCGAGGTGCTGGGCGTGTAGATCGCCCCATTCCATATCCCCGGTAGCACGAGCGCCGCTCCACTCGGGCACAGCTCCCCGCTCCCCAGCGTGGGCGATTTCCACGTCACCCGGTACTCCCATACCGTGGCCGACAGGCTTTTGGGCAGCGCGGGGTCGACGTACACGTTCCGGTGTTGCCGGGCCTCGACGATGTAGAATGTCACCTTCTCGTTCTTCACCGTCGAGGTGAAGCTCACTCCCGCGAACTGCTCTTCCTTCAACGCGGGTACCTCGCTCCTCAATTGCCCCTTGTCGATGACCACGTTCTGGAGCGCGGCGTTCTCGGCGGTGGTGGCGCTCGCCAACGAGATGGAAGTCCGCTCGAACAGCTCCAGCGACGTCCCGTGGAGGTGCGTGCCCTGCTGCTCCTCGTGCCCTTCGCTGTCCGTCTCGGCGCGCGCGTCCACGGTCATGAGTGCCAGCACGGCGGAGAGCACGAGCCGGTTCCGCCAGTGCCTCGTTTCCCTGCGCATCATTCTGAATACCTCCCTGGATTGGTGAGTGTTCATGGCCGCCCCCGCATGTATTGCAAGTGCCCGGCCAATCCATTCAAGCGCTCATGGATCCGGCACGGGGGGAGCCGCGCAGATGCGCAGGCCGATGAGCGCCGTGCGCTGCGAGGGCTCTCCCCTCAGGTGGTTGTTGCTCCGAGCGCTGATGACGCCCTGGTAGAAGCTGCCGCTCGAGTAGAGGGCGGCGGTGGGCTCGATGGCCACCTGGTTCCACTCCCACACGTTGCCCGCGAGGTCGGCGATGCCGAAGGGGCTGTCGGAGGCGGGGTGGCTGCCCACCTCGTCCGGGCCAAAGGAGAGCACCTTCTGTCCATAGGACCTGTCGAAGTTGGCGTCTCCCGGCTCCAGTCGGTCCCCGTGAGGGTAGATGCGCGCATCGGCGCCCCGGGCGGCCCGCTCCCACTCATGCACCTCGCACAGGCGCGCCCCGGGGAGCTGACCCGACTCGGAGAGCCACGCCGCGTAGGCCCGGGCATCCTCCCAGGAGATTCCGGTGACGGGCATGCGCAGCCAGTCCTGCTCGGCGTTCCGCTCGCGCTCGAGGTAGCGCACCGGCTCGCCCTCGCGGGCCACGTAGGCGTGAGTCCGAGGTTGTAGGGTGAGCTGCCACTGTCCATCGGGCAGTGCGGCCAGCGCGACATGGCCAAAGCTGCTGGTGGCCTGGGGGCGGCGTAGGGCCCGCTCGGCGGGGGGCAGAGCGCGCAGGAACCGAAGCCACTCACCGTAGGTCACCTCGTGGCGGGCGATGAGGTAGCCGCCGGTGCGCATGGGGTGTAGCGGCTGCGTCGCCAGGAAGACGCGTCGCACCAGCTCCTCATCCCCGCTCCCGAAGAGGAACCGGCCCGGAGGCACGTAGACATAGCCCTCCGGGACGGTGGCCGGCAGTGGGAGACGCAGGTGGAGGCGCTCCCCGCGCGTGACGAGGAGCGGGTAGAGCACGGGAGGACGGTCCGACAGGCGGAGCTCCAGTCGGTAGGA
>QKJM01000022.1 GCA_003249315.1 Archangium sp. | reverse complement strand
TCGGCCTGAAGACCCGTATCGAGACGTACGAGTGGAACACCTACCTGGAGAAGGTGAACGCCGGGCTCGAGGGACAGGGGCACCTGGCCGAGATGGCGTGGATGACGAATGATCCGGACACCCTCCCCTACCTCGCGCTGCGCACCTCCGCGCATCCGCCCGCGGGCTTCAACTCGGGCTACTACAGCAACCCGGAGGTGGACACGCTGCTGGAGCAGGCACGCACCACCACCGATGACACCGAGCGGGCCCGCCTGTACCACGAGGTGCAGCGTCGGGTGCATGAGGATGCGCCCTGGGTCTTCGTGGCGAGCTGGCGCCAGCACGCGGTGACGTCCGCCCGCGTGCGGGACTTCCGGCTGCAGCCCTCCTTCCTCCTCCTGCTCGCGGACACCTCCAAGCGCTGACATGGCCGCCTACCTCCTCAAACGGCTGCTGCTGCTGGGGCCCGTGCTGCTGGGCCTGTCGGCGATGGTGTTCGCCCTGGTGTCTCTCGTCCCGGGAGACCCGGCGCTGGCGCTGCTGGGGCCCTACGCCACGCCCGAGCGGGTCGCCGAGCTCCATCGCGAGCTGGGCCTCGACGGACCCCTGCCCCTGCGCTACGCCACCTGGCTGGGCAACGTGCTGCACGGAGAGCTCGGCCGTTCCTACTCGCTCAACCGCCCCGTGCTGGACACCGTGCTGGAGCGGCTGGGGCCCACCCTGTTGCTGGCCGGCACCGCCCTGGTGCTCGCCACCCTCCTCGGACTGGTGGCTGGCGCCGTCTCCGCCGTCCATCGCCAGCGCTGGCCCGACCGCGTCCTCACCCTCCTCTCCCTCACCGGCCTCTCCACCCCCGCCTTCTGGCTCGCCCTCCTCCTGGTGTCCGTCCTCGCCGTCCAGGCCCGCTTCTTCCCGGTGAGTGGCATGTCCTCCAGCCACGGGCCACGCGCTGGCGGAGTGCTCGACCTGCTCCACCACCTCGCGCTGCCCGCGCTCTCCCTCGCCTTCATCGCCGCCGGCATCATCGCCCGCGTCACCCGCACCGCCATGCTCGAGGTGCTCGGCCAGGGCTACATCCGCAACGCCCGCGCCCGCGGCATCCCCGAGGACCAGCTCTTCTACCGCCATGCCTTCCGCAACGCCGTGGTGAGCGTCATCCCCGTCATCGGCCTCCAGGCCGGCTTCGTCCTCGGCGGCGCCGTCTACATCGAGACCGTCTTCCAGTGGCCCGGGCTCGGCCGCATGCTCGTGGACGCCATCCTCGCCAGGGACTTGCTGCTCGTTCAGGGTGGCGTGCTCGTCGTCGCCACCTCCTACGTCCTCATCAACCTCTGCACGGATCTGCTCCAGCGTGCCTTGGATCCGAGGGCTCAGGCATGAGAGCACCTGGCTTCTGGCGGCGACTCGCCGCACACCGGACCGCTCGCATGGGCCTCGTGGCCGTGGCCGCCATCGTGCTGCCCGCCCTGCTCGCTCCTGTACTGCCGCTGAAGGACCCCGACATCACCCGGCTCGACCAGCGGCTCCTGCCTCCCCTCTCCGAGGGCTTCCTGCTCGGCACCGACTCCCTCGGGCGCGACCTGCTCTCCCGACTCCTCTGGGGCACCCGCGTGAGCCTCGCCGTCGCCCTGCTCGGCACCGGCCTCGCCGCCGCCGCCGGTACTCTCATCGGCCTCGCCGCCGCCTGGTACCGCCGCCTCGTCGATGCGCTCCTCATGCGCGGCATCGACGTGTTGATGGCCTTTCCCTACCTGTTGCTCGCCCTCTCCATCGTCGCCGTCCTCGGCCCTGGCCTCCGCAACGCCACCCTCGCCATCGCCCTCGTCAACATCCCCTTCTTCGCTCGCACCGTCCGCGGGGCCGCGCTGTCCCTCCGCGAGCAGGAGTTCCTCGCCGCCGCCCGGCTCTCGGGGCTCTCCGATGCTCGGATTCTCGCCACCGAGCTGCTCCCCAACGTCCTTCCCCTGATTCTCGTCACCCTCGCCTCCACCATCGGCTGGATGGTCCTGGAGACCGCCGGGCTCAGCTTCCTCGGCCTCGGGGCTCAGCCTCCCCAGGCCGACCTCGGCAGCATGCTCGGGCAGGGGCGTGTGTTGCTGGCCACCGCTTCCCATGTGGCTCTGTTGCCCGGGGGCGTGCTGTTCGTCCTCGTGGTGGGGCTCAATCTGCTCGGAGATGGGGCTCGTGATGCTCTGGATCCGCGTGTGTCGGGCACGGGGGCGGACACCCTCACCCCGACCCTCTCCCGGGGGGAGAGGGAGTTCGTCCGTGATCACACCGTGTTGCGCGTCTCCGGGCTGACGACCGGGTTCGTCTCCGCGGGCTCCTTTCTTCCCGCCGTCCGGAAGATCGACCTCGTCATCCGCCCCGGTGAGTCCGTTGCGCTCGTCGGCGAGTCCGGCTCCGGGAAGTCCCTTACTGCCCTCTCCCTCCTCGGCCTCATCGAGCCTCCTGGGCTCATCCTCGAGGGCTCCATCCGCCTCCTCGGCGAGGAGCTTCGCGGCACTCCCTCCTCTCGCCTGCAGCGTCTCCGCGGTCGGCACATCGGCTACGTCCCGCAGGATCCGATGACCAGCCTCAACCCCCTCTTCACCGTCGGCGAGCAGCTCATCGAGTCCCTCACCGTCCACCAGCCCCTCGGTCGCGAGGAGGCCCGCTCCCGCGCCATCTCCCTGCTGGAGAGCGTCCGCATCCCTGATGCCTCCCGGCGCCTGGAGGCCTGGCCCCATGAGCTCTCCGGCGGCATGCGCCAGCGCGTCGCCATCGCCCTCGCGCTCGCCCACGAGCCCGAGCTGCTCATCGCCGATGAGCCCACCACCGGCCTCGACGTCACCACCCAGGCCCAGGTGTTGGACCTGCTGCGCGAGCTGTGCCAGCGAAAGGGCACCGCGCTCCTCTTCATCACCCATGACTTCGGCGTGGTGTCCGAGCTGTGCGAGCGCGTGGTGGTGCTCTACGCGGGCGAGGTGGTCGAGGAGGCCGCCACCGAGGTGCTGCTGCGCAACCCTCGCCACCCCTATACCCGGCGGCTGCTCGCCTGTGTCCCCCGGCTGGGCGAGCCCGAACGAACCCTCGAGGCCATCCCGGGACAGCCGCCTCGCCTCGAGGAGCGGCCCCCGGGCTGTGCCTTCGCCCCTCGCTGTACCTTCGCGCAACCCCGGTGCCAGCAGACGCCCGTGGTGCTCTCCGAGCACGGGACTGCACACCACGTCCGGTGCCTCCGCGCCGGAGACGAGGAGGAAGCAGCATGAGCGACGTCGTGCTGGAGGCGAAGGAGCTCACCCGCCACTTCGGCGGAGGCTGGAGCCTCTCCGGCAGGAAGCCGCCCATACGTGCGGTGGAAGGAGTATCGCTGGCGGTGCGGCGAGGGCGGACACTCGGCGTGGTGGGCGAGTCAGGCTGTGGCAAGTCCACCATGGCCCGCATGATGGTGGGCCTGCTCGAGCCAACCGCCGGAAGCCTCTTGCTGGACGGACGTCCCGTGGGCCCCCTGCGCGGCCAGGCCCGCCGCGACTACCACCGCCGCGTGCAGCTCGTCTTCCAGGATCCGCTCGGCTCGCTCAACCCCCGGCGCACGGTGGCTCAAATCCTGGAAGCGCCCCTCGTGGGGCTGGGCCGGGATGACCGGGAGACGCGGCGGCGAAAGGTGGAGCGGATGGTGGAGCAGGTGGGCCTCCGCCCCGAGCACCTCCACCGCTACCCGCATGAGTTCTCCGGCGGACAGGCCCAGCGCATCGTCATCGGCCGCGCCCTCATCCTCGAGCCGGAGGTGCTGGTGCTGGACGAGCCCGTGTCCGCCCTCGACGTCTCCATCCAGGCGCAGATCCTGTCGCTGCTGCGAGAGCTGCGGCAGCGGCTCGGGCTCACCTACGTCTTCATCTCCCATGATCTGGCCGTGGTGGAGGGTCTCTGTGACGAGGTAGCGGTGATGTACCTGGGACGCGTGGTGGAGCAGGCCAGCCGGGAGGCCCTCTTCCGCTCGCCCCGACACCCGTACACGCGCACCCTGCTGTCCGCGATCCCCGTCCCTGGCCGCCGTGGGCACCGCCTCCCGCTCCTTGGCGAGCCGCCGAGCCCCGCCGCGCCTCCCCCGGGCTGTGCCTGGGCCCCTCGGTGCTACCGCGCCGAAGCACGCTGCGACCGCGACGCCCCTGCCCTGACGGACGACTCGGAGTCACACCTCACGGCCTGTCACTTCGCCCATGACTCCGAGCCCGATGCCGCCCTCACTGTTCCTGCATCGGCATCCGAGGCATCTGCTGCCGGGCCTCCCGCAGGACCTCCTGGGCCTCCTGACCGGTGAGCACCTTCACGCGGAAGGTCTTCTCGGGGCCCGCGGCCGGCTCGAAGGACACGTTCACCGGCGTGCCCTCCTCGAGCTGACGGATGTTGAGCCGCTCACCATCGCGCTCCACGATGGTGTTCGAGCTGATGAGGAACCATGCCGCATCGGCGGACTCCGCCTCGCGCACGGCGATGGCGCTGGCCTGATCGTCCACCCGCATCACCACGCCCTTCCACTGCTGCTCCAGGCCCGGCACCGCCGCGCTGATGTCACGCTTCGCCTCACTGGGGCCCGCGCAGCCCGCGACGCCGAGCAGGGTTCCCACCACCGCCAGTACAGCCGCTCCCAT
>QKJM01000743.1 GCA_003249315.1 Archangium sp. | reverse complement strand
CTCCTTGGGACTGCTGGAGCGCAGCCCCGAGGGGTTCGTCATGCCGGAGCGGCTCCGGCCTTTCCTGGACCGGACGCACGCGTCGTACTCCGGCGGGGTGTTTCCCTTTTTCGAGCGGGTGTCCACCCGGACCTTCGCGCATCTGCGGGATGCGCTTCACGATGGACAGCCCCGGCTGGATGCGGCGCTGGGCGCGGACGCTGAGTCCACATTCGAACTCATCTACGGGGACGAGGCGATCCGGGACCGCTTTGCCTTGGCGATGTGGGGCCTGGGCTACCGCTCCGGACGCGAACTGGTGGAGCACCTGGGCCTGGAGGCTCCTGTGCATCTGGTGGACGTGGGCGGCGGGAGTGGCTCCTTTGCGGTGGCCGCGCTGGAGCGCTGGCCGACGCTCACGGCTACCGTATTCGACCTGCCTCCGATGCGGAGCGTGGTGGAGTCCGTCATCGGCCGCCACCGGCTCCAGGAACGGCTCGACTTCGTGGCGGGGGACTTCTTCCAGCAGGCCCTCCCGGCGGCGGACGTCTGCTCGCTCGGGTTCATCCTCTCGGACTGGCCTGATGAGCGCTGCGTGGTGCTGCTGCAGTCCGTGCATCGTGCTCTGCGTCCCGGGGGCCGGGTGCTCATCCTCGAGCGCCTCTTCGATGATGATCGGAACGGCCCCGTGGCCACCGCGCTCATGGATCTGTGCATGTTGCTCGAGCCCGGCGGCGCCCATCGCACGGCGGGCGAGTATGGCGCGCTGCTCGAGCGGGCTGGGTTCCAGCCTACGTCCGTGCATCGCTCGTCAGGCGAGAAGCACATGGTCGTAGGGCAGAAGCGCAGTTGAGCCCAGTTGTCTGTGACTGAGAGAGGGAAACTATCCATTATGATCGACTTCCATGTCCATGCAGGCCAGTTCGACCTGCTCCGCGATGATATCCAGGGCCTGCTCACCAAGCGTCCTTTCGAGCCCGGCTTCGACCTGAGGGCGGTCTTCTCCAGCCCGGTGGAACTTGAGAAATATCTCCGCAGCTACGGTGTGGAGCGCGCCGTGGTGTTGGCCGAGTGCGGGCCCGGGACGAACTTCACCATCGACAGCGAGATGATCGCCCGCTTCGCGGCGAACTCACCGTTCTTCGTTCCTTTCGGGAGTATCAACCCGAATCACCACGAGGTCCCGGCGGAGTTCGCCAAGAGCCTCCAGGTGGGGGTGCGCGGCTTCAAGTTCTACCCGGCGGACCACGGCTTCGATCCGTACGTCCAGGAGATGATGAAGGTGTACGGCGAGTGCCAGGAGCGCGGGCTTCCGGTGATGTTCCACACAGGGAAGACGGGCCAGCGCGGCGTCGAGCCGAAGTTCATCCAGCCCGAGGAGTTTGAGCGGATTGCCCGCTCGTTCCCCAAGCTGACCCTCATTCTCGCGCACTGTGGACGCCCCTCTTGGTACCAGTCGGCTAGGTCCTTGGCGCTGGAACTGGAGAACGTCTATCTGGACACGGCGCTCGTGGAGCCGGTGGACCTCCGGCGGGAGTACGGCGACCTGCGCGATCTCCGCCATAAGCTCATCTTTGGCTCCGACTGGCCAGTGGCGGGCAGCTACGCAGTGCTGATGCAGAAGCTGGAGGAGGCTCGAATCACGCCTGACATCGCCGACGATCTGCTCCGCAACAACGCGCGCCGGATCATCGACGCCATCCCCGCTGCCGCCTGACCCCGAGGCCTGCCATGTACCAGGAGCTTTTTCCCATTACGTACTACTTCTACCCTCTGTTGGAGGGGGATTATAGACTCGGGGGCCACCGGGAGACCTTGGACCAGATCATGGGAACCGAGGTGAAGCAGGCCCCTGACAGCCTGATCTACCTCCATATCCCGTACTGCCATGACCTGTGCCAGTTCTGCCCGTTCCACATCAAGATCGCCAACGGTGATGACGTCTACAGGCGCTACACCGATGCGCTCTGCCGCGAGATGGAACTGCTCGCCCAGCGCCCTTATGTGGCGCTGCGGGAGTTCCAGGCCATCTATTTCGGCGGTGGCTCGCCCTCCATCCTCCCCGTGGGGAACATCCGGAAGATCTTCGAGACCCTCCACCGGTGCTTCAAACTCGCGCCCGATGTGGAGGTATCCTTCGAGGGAGAGCCGCGGACGCTGGGCAATCCGGAGCTGCTTGAGCTGCTCAAGGAGTTCAAGACTCGCCGCCTCAGCTTCGGGCTACAGACCTATGACGAACTCCAGCGCAAGCGATTCAAGATCGTGGCCACGCTCGCGGACGTGGACCGGGTCACTGAGAACGCACGCAAGCTGGGCTTCGACGAAATCAACGTCGACATGATGTACGACCTGCCCGGCCAGACCGTCACCACGCTGGAGGAGGACTTCGTTCGGCTGAAGGCGTCCGGCTTCGACAGCGTCGACTACTACAACCTGCACTACTTCGCGTTCCCGAAGAACTTCAAGCACGCGATGGAGCGGGGTGAGATTCCGGCCAAGCCCAACCAGGACATGCACTTCGCGCTGGCCCAGGAGATCCGCTGGCGCATGCAGGAGATGGGGTTCCGCGCCGTGGCGGATCAAGTCTACTCGGTCAAGGACCGGGTGTGTGAGTATTTCCGCATCCTATGGGGAGGTGGGTACGGGGAGCACCGCGCGGAGACGCTGGCTGTGGGCTCGTCCGCCCGTGGGTATCTCCAGGGCATCGCCTACATGAACACGGGAGACGTTAACACCTACGTCTCGACGGTCAGCGCGAGCGAGTTGCCGGTCGCCAAGATTTCGGCACGCTTGGAGACGCCGGAGAACCGAGGCGCAGTCTTCATGTCGAAGTTCTTCAGTATCTCCAAGCAGCACCAGGCGGCGATCGAATCCATCCCCGCAAGCCTGTGGAAGGGCTGGAGCGACAGTGGGCTGATTCGCGAGACGCCCGAGGCCTTCGTGCTGACCGAACGCGGGCGGCTGTGGACGACCAACATCATGCGCGACTCCCTTGAGCTACGGCAGCAAGAACTCGCCCATGCCTCACTCGACTTCATCGAGAAGAAGCCGGGCGTCCGCACCGGCACGTTCTAACCCCCCATCTTCAAGCTCCGATGGCGAACCGAATCTGCATCATCCACCCGTATCCGAGCCGCTACCTCCTGGAGAGCCTCGTCCAGGCGGAGTACTCGGTGGTCCTGGTGTGTCCCGAGGCGACGGCTCCCTCAGGCGTGGAAGTGGAGGCGGTGCTGGCTGTGCCGCTGCACCTGGAGACGGAGGTCACCCGCAAGGTGCTGGCGTACCACGCCCAGCACCCCATCGAGGTGTGTGTTCCCTTTTACGAGGGGACCACCAGCCTGTGTTCGCGCTTGGCGGAGCAGATGGGGCTGCCGGGGAACCCGCCGGAAGCCTCGGAGGCGAGCCGCAACAAATACGAGGCCTACGTGCGATGGTCCCGGGCGGGGGTCCGCGTCCCGCGCACGGTATCCATCACGGGGAGGGAGGGCTGGAAGGCCATCGAAGCCGAGTTCGGCTACCCTGCCGGGGTCAAGCTGTCGGACTCGATGAACAGCCAGGGGGTGGGGCTGGTCCGCAACCGGGACGAGTTCCTCTTGTACGAGCATCTCTTGCGCGAGATGCTCGCGCGGCCCGTGGACGTGGATGTCCATGACGACCGCAACCGGATGGCCTACGGTCGCAGCCCAGTGAAGTTGATTGCCCAGGAGTTCTGTCGGGGCGCCGAACTGGGCGTCGACCTGTTCTACCGCGACGACCGCTGGGTGGTGACCGGCATCTTCGAGAAGGCGCCGGCGCACGGTCCCTTCTTCGCGGAAACCATGTCCGTGTCCCCCAGTTCCTTCGGCCCCGAGGTGGAGGCGGAACTCGGCCAGATAGCTGCAGATGCCGTGGCGGCGCTGGGCGGCACTGTCGGTGCGGCGCACGTGGAGATTCGCTATGCCGAGGACGGTCCCCGTGTTCTCGAGGCGGGCCTCCGGCCGGGTGGCGGTTACACCATGCAGGCCGTCGAGTTCATGCGTGGCATCAACGTCCCGGTCGAGCTGGTCCGGCTACTGAAGGGAGGGGTTCTTCCGGAGCTGGCGCCGCTGGACAAGGCGGCGCTCTACGGTGGCATCGTGTACGCCCGGAGTGGCGTTCTGAGGGCGGTTCATGGCCTGGAGGTCTTCGAGGACATCCCCGGGTTGCAGACTCATGTCATCCTTCACCAGCCAGGAGAGCGCGTCTACGCGCTGCCCGAGTCCGCCCAGCCGCACTTCACCTACTATCTCATCGGGGGCCGCAGCCGGGACGAGGTACTCGCCCAGCACCGGCGCATCCAGGAGACGGTGAAGCTGGAGATTGCCCCCCTCCCGTGAGGAAGCAAGAGCGTATGGACGTGGAACTCAGGGAGCCGAAGAAGGGCGCGGGAGTGCCCCGGGAGATGCCCGAGCAGAGAGCTGGAGCGCCTCATGCGCGCGGTGTCCCCGGCGGGGCGGCCTGGGAGCTGGTCGTGTGCATCGCCGAGGCGGGCTATTTCCAGGCGAGGCTGGTAGGACAGTTCATCGTGGCGGCGCGGGTGATGGTGGAGGTGCTGGGTGGTCGTGCCCAGCAGCGGAGGCTGCTGAAGGGAATCTTCGCCCATCCTCAGGCGCGTGTCC
>QKJM01000423.1 GCA_003249315.1 Archangium sp. | reverse complement strand
GGAGATACACGCAGGCCCGGGCCGGGCGGGCCGGGGGGCAGCAGGTGGGTGGGGGTGGAGAACCTCAGGCGCGGAGGCCCCCAGGAAAGCTGGCCTGAGGTGGACCTCGAGCCTGGGTGAAGGGCAGAGGGGTGGAAGGTAGGCGAAGGTGTTGGTGGATGGCGCGGACGACAGAGGGGGCGGTGATGTAGGCCAGGACGCGGCGTAGAAGCTCGGTCCAGGGGAGATGCTGGCGTCGGGAAGAGGGAGGAAGCGAGGCGGCCGCGGGAGGAGGTGAGTAGGGCGGGGGGCGGACGAGGGGGCGAAGCCTGGCGTTGAGGGTGAGCACCCCGCTTCGGTGTGGGCCCGGGCTGCCTGTACATGGGCTACGACTTCTTCGGCATCTCCAAGACGCTCCCCCTCGCGGGCCAGATGGAGGGCATCTCCGGCACCGGTGGCCACTCCGTCTCCGCTCTCCTCCCGCGTCTGTTCTGAGCTCGCTGGCGCGCTGGGGGCGACTCGTCACTTCTCTCGGAAGGTGCGGACTTTCTTGTTTTCTCCTAGTGAACTACCTTGTACTTCCGGTGATTCTGGCCGTTCTATACGGAAATGGAGGGATGTCATGAGAAAGAGCAGCTCACTCCTGGGCCCCGTGCAAGTACTGTTGTCGGGGCTGTGGTTGCTGGCGGCCTGTGGCGGTGGGGTGGAGGAAGGGCCGGCGCCGGTCGAAAATTCGGTGGGCGTCACCCAGGGAGCTCTCTGCTCGGGGCTGAGTGTGACCCAACTGGCCATATCCGACGTCAGCTCCTACGAGGGGGTGCTGGGGGCGGTAGGCACCTGGGGAGTGTCTCTCTTCGCCAACGCGGTGCGGCTGGAGTACTACGTCGACGGAGTGCTGCGCAGCTACGACGAGCGCCCGGGCACCTCCGACACCTGGTACCACAGCAGCAACGGGTTGAGTTGTGGCACGCACACGTTCAAGGTGCGCGCCTACCCCATGGTCATCGACAGCAACGGCAACAGGACCACCTGCATCGATAGTCCCACGGAGCTGTCGCAGAGCTTCACCGATACCTCATGCATGTGCGTCATTAATGGTGAAACGTACCTGGATGGGAAGAAGAACCCCTCGAACGCGTGCCAGATTTGCGATATATCTCAAAGCCGGACGTCCTGGTCTTTCAATCCCGACGGTTATATCGACACGAGTGGCTACTGTAAGTCGTTTCTTGATGGCAGCCGCATCTGCGTGAATTCGTCCACGTTCAAGAATGGCATGGCCTGCACCAGCAATAGCGACTGCTACCTTACTTGTGGCGAGCTGCTGTAGCCATGTAAGGCGAAATATCTGAGAGGGTGTTGAACAGGAGCAGTCGGGCGAGGTGGAGGAACATGAGGCGTATCATCCCGAGTTGGATGAACGCTTCGGAGGATTCCTCCAGCCGCTCGTAGTCCTTGGACAGGTGCCGCTCTCGGTTGAGCCGGCCGAGAGTTCGCTCGACAATCCAGCGTTTGGGCTGGACGACGAAACCCTGGGCCCGGTTCAACAGCCTCTCAGCGCTTGAGCTTCGCCTTGATGGCGGCCAGGCGGTCCGCGCCCAACTCCGAGCCTCGCAGCTTCTGCTCGGCGATGTATTGCTCGAGGTGCTTCACCCGCTCGGCGCTGGTGGGGTGGGTGCTCAGCCACTTCATCAGCTCCGGCACCTGGCCTTCCTTCGCCTGGAGCTTCCGGAAGAAGCTCACCAGCCCGCGCGGGTCATACTTCGCGGCCGTGGCGTAGCGAGCGCCGTACTCGTCCGCCTCCGTCTCCTGGCTGCGGCCGTGAGCGAGCTGCGCCCCACCGCCCACGAACTGCCTGGCGATCTGCCCCACCGTTCCGGGGTTCTTCCCCAGCGCGGCCTCCGCCACGGCGTTCAACCCGTATGCCTGCACCATGGCCCGAGCCGAGTGCCGGCCGACGACGTGGCCTGCCTCGTGCGCCATGACGCCCGCGAGCTCCGCCTCGTTGTCCGCGGTGAGCAGCAGTCCCGTGTACACGTAGAGGTAGCCGCCGGGGGTGGCGAAGGCATTCACCGTCTTCGGATCGTCGATGACGTTGATCTTCCACTTCACGCCCTTCCGCTCTCTGTTCGCGGCCTGGAGGATGGGCGTGGACACCTTTCGGACGTATTCCACCACCTCGGTGTCCTCGACGTACTGGACCTTCTCCTTCTGCTCGAGCTCCTTCTTCACCTGGAGACCGAGCTGCGCCTCCTGCTCGTCCGTGATGACGGCGGCCGCCACCGCCTTCTCCGCTGCGATGCGCTGCGCCGCGCACCCTCCCAACGCTCCCGCCATCGCGAACACCACCACTGCCGACAGAATCCGCTTCATGCCTGCCATCCTTTCCGTTGCCGCACTCAGGCCCGCGTCTCGTACCCAGGCTTGGGGGCCTGGGCAAGCACTCCCGTGCGTCTTCATTCCAGTCCGGCTGTACCCCGCCGTCCAACCCCACCCGTTGTGCTTCTACCTGCTGCATGACGAGGACGGTGGTCGCATCCGCCACAAGCGCGCATGCAGCGCGGTTGGGCAGGAAGTCCCTCAGGCCCATGTCGTGCGCGGCTACGAGGCGCGGCCTGGCCGTTATGCAGGACCCCGAAGCCCTGCGGGCTTATGCAGCGGTGGCCGCCTTGCGCGTCTCGGGCCAGGTGGGCGTGGGCCGGTGGGTGCTCCAACACAAGCGTCACCTGTGCATGGTGCGTCCTCATGGCTGTACAAAGTGCCTGACACCTTTTCCGGGACACCTTTTCCGGGCCATGGCCCGCCAAGGCGAAGGGCCCGGAACCCCGTACAAAGTGTCTGACACCTTTTCCGGGACACCTTTTCCGGGCACCGGCTCCGCCGAGTAGCGGCGCTCCCTCATGCGGAGATAAAGGCTGCCGAGCGTTGGCCTCCTCCTCGCGCTCGAGACCGCGGGCGAGACCCATAGGACATGGGGCAGCTCTTCGAGAAGGAGCTGCCCCGGAGAGGCTACTGCTCCAGGAAGGCCATCACGCGCGCGGGAGCGCCACTGCCCCCCTTCACCGCCATCACGGCGACGACGACGAAGGCTCCCTGGGGAGGCAGGGCGGACATGTCACCCAGGTTCTCGATGTGGTAGCCCCCGCCGCCGAGGAAGTCCCGGTGCTGCTCGAAGGTGGCGCTGGGGCCCGGGTCCGTGGACAGGGTGTCGATGCCGAGCCCCTTCACCTTGCGCTCGCGCAGCAACTGGCTGGCCGCCACGGACACGCCGGGGAAGTGCATCACCCCCGCGGTGTCGGTGTTGCGATAACGCGTCTCGTCTCCCCAGCGCGAGGCCCAGCCGCTGCGGATGAGCACCACGTGCTGGGGCCCGAGCGAACCATGCTGTTTCTCCCAGGCGAGCAGATCCTCGACCGAGACCTCGTAGTCCGGGTTGCCGGCCACCTGGGAGGTGATGTCCACCACCGCGGCGAAGCCGGACAGCGACTCGGGGGAGAGCTGCTCCACCGTGGCGGCCCCCGGGATGAAGTGGGCCGGAGCGTCCACATGGGTGCCCGTGTGCTCACCGATGTGGAACTCGTTGATGTAGTAGCCGTCCTTCTCCACGGTGCCGAGCGTCGTGGACTTCAGCCGCACGCCACCGGGGAAGACGGGCATCTCCTCGCTGAGCGGATGGCCGAGGTCCACGACGCGCATCTTCCCCTGCCGGGCGGCCTCTACCGGAGAAGCGGCCTCGCGCGTGGTGGAGGTGGACGTGGCGCATCCGCCCAGCAGCAGGGCGAGCGGGAACAGACGATGGAGCTTTCGTGTGCCGGACATGGAGTTTCCCCAAAGGGGTCAGGAAGCGAAGGCGCTTCATGACCGGTAGTGGGCTCCGAGCCTAGCACTGGAGGTTCAGGCGGCGTCAGGCACTCCGGGTGGAGGACAGTGGGGCAGCGGACTCCTGGGCCGTTCCAGCAGGGGCGGGCTCCGGGCTCGGGAGGTAGCGCGCCTGGAACCGTGCCTTGTCATCGATGACTGCCTCGACGAGCCCGAGCTTCTGCAGCATCCGGATGAAGAGCCAGGCGCCGTCGAACTGGTACGCGAGGAACCCGGTGCGTGCGCTGCGCGGAAACAGGTGGTGGTTGTTGTGCCACTCGCCGGCGACGTACCCGGGCCAGACCTGGTTGATGGAGAGGTCGCCCCAGTGGAAGTCGACTCCCGGCCTCCGCTTGTCCTTGCCGCGCCCGTGCCCGTCGTAATTGAAGGTGCGGATGCCGATCGCCCAGAGGAAGGTGCAACCGAAGAGGGCGGTGGCGAGCGCGTGGCCTCCGAGCAGGAAGAACACCCCGTACCAGAAGCTCCAGTTCAGGACGAACGCGAGCGTCGTGCGCAGCGGATGGGCGAGGCTTCCCCAGCGCAGGTATTGCTCGTAGGAGTTGGTCCTCACGCCGGTGTGGGACATCAGCCGCTGCAGCTTGCCGTAGTCGCGGCGGTCCAGGTCTCGCCGGATGGGCTGGTGGTTCACATCCGCGAGGAAGCAGTAGAAGAAGCCGCCGTGCGCGTTGTACGGGTCGCCCGGCTTCTCCGTGAGCGCATGGTGGGCGTGGTGGGAGATGACGTAGAGCTCGTCGACGATGACCTTGGGGATGAGGTTGGCGAC
>QKJM01000822.1 GCA_003249315.1 Archangium sp. | reverse complement strand
CTGCTGGCCGACGAGGTGGTGGGCATCGAGAAGATGGCCATCAGTCAGCTCGGCCCCTTGCCGGTGACGCTCGTCGATCGCGGAGCCTGCTTTCGGGGAGTGCTGGGCGGCCAGCGCCTGTTGCTCGAGCCGGAGCGGCTCTTCACCACTCCGGCCTTCTTCCGGGCCTTCTGAGGCCCTCATCGCGAGGAATTGCATCCATGGTTCACACTGACCCCATCGCAGAGGGCCGGCTCGGCTCGGCCACGGAGGAGCTCGAGAAGCGCAAGCGCTTCCTGTCCTTCTCCGAGAAGGACGCCGCGTTGCTGAAGGGCTTCCAGCCGGTGGCGGAGGAGAGCAACGGCGAGGTCATCGAGCAGTTCTACGCGCATCTGCTGGCCCACCCGGAGACGCGCGCGCACCTGCAGAGCGACAAGCACATCGAAGCGCTCAAGCGCACCCAGGCGCAGTACTTCCTGCGGCTCTTCGGCGGCACGTATGACGAGGCCTACGTGGAGGACCGGCTTCGGGTGGGGCGCGCGCACGAGCGCATCGGCCTGGGGCCGCTCTGGTACGTGGGGGCCTACAGTCAGTATCTCTGCTCGCTCATCCCCCTGGTGGTGAATCAGAGCCAGGGGAAGCCCGAGGCCCTGACGGAGACGCTCCAGTCGCTGGTGAAGATCATCAGCATGGACATGTCCCTGGCCATCGACACGTACATCGAGGCGATGACCGACCGAGAGACGGCCCAGGTGCGCACCTTCGTCAACACGTTGGAGGAGCTGTCCGGCAGTCTGGCGAACTCCTCCAGCGACATCCTCGGAGCCACCTCCAGCCAGACGGGGGCGGCGCAGCAGCAGGCCTCGGCCATCTCCGAGGTGACGTCCACGCTGAGCGAGCTGCGGCATACCTCCATGCAGGCGCTGGAGAAGGCCGAGGCGGTCATCTCCGTGTCCGAGCACTCGGTGGAGTCCTCGCACCAGGGGGCCCAGGCGGTGGAGGCCTGCGTCACCGGCATGCGCGAAATCCGTGAGCAGGTGGAGTCCATCGCGGAGAGGATCCTCTCGCTGAGCGAGCAGACGCAGCAGATCGGGGAGATCATCAGCTCGGTGAACGAGATCGCCGAGCAGTCGAAGCTGCTGGCGCTCAACGCGGCGATCGAAGCGGCGCGAGCGGGAGAGCACGGGCGGGGCTTCTCGGTGGTGGCCTCGGAGATACGGAGTCTGGCGGACCAGTCGAAGCAGGCCACGGGGCAGGTGCGCAAGCTGCTGGGGAGCATCCAGTCGGCGACGAACTCGGCGGTGGTGGCCACCGAGGAGGGGACGCGCAAGGTGGAGGCGGGGGTGGAGCTGGTCAACCGGGCCGGAGAGAGCATCCAGCAGCTCGGCCACAGCATCGAGGAGTCCTCGGCGGCCGCGCGCCTCATCGCCAACGCCGCGCGGCAGCAGACGGCGGGGGTGCAGCAGGTGGCCGAGGCGATGACGTCCATCAATGATGCGATGAACAGCACGGTGGCCGGGTTGAGACAGACGGAGGGCTCGGCGAACCAGCTCGACGAGCTCACCCGGAGCGTCAACCAGCTCGTGGACGCCTTCTCGCGGCCGAAGGCGCGCAAGGCCGAATACCGGATGACCTAGGCGGGCGGCATGGCCACACAGGAAGAGCTGGAGCTGGCCGTACAGGCGGCCTTCGCCGAGGAGGCGGGGGACCTGCTGCGCCAGGTGGAGCGCTCGTTGCACGGGCTTGCCGGGGGGGATCCCGCCGAGCGCGTGCCGCGATGCCTGGAGATGCTACGCGGGCTGCACACCCTCAAGGGGGCGGCGGCGGCGGCGGGGGCGGTGCGGGTGAAGGAGACCGCCCATGCGCTGGAGGACCTGGTGCGCGGGGTGGTGGAGGGCTCGCTGCCGCTGGAAGGCCCGGGGATGGAGTCCATCTTCTCGGGGCTGGAGCACATCTATGCGGCGCTGGCTCCGGAGGAGCCGAAGAAGAAGGAGGTGGACCCGGCGGTGCCGCCGGCGGTGGAGCTCCCGGTGCGAGGGGGAGAGGAGTCCTTGCGAGTGCGGCCGGCGCGGGTGGAGGCGCTGCACGCGCTGGTGGGGGAGCTCGTCCTGGGACGGCTGCAGCAGGAGGAGGTGGCGCGGCGGCTGCTGGAGACGCGGGAGTTGCTGGGCGAGGCGCTGGAGCGCTTTCACGAGCTGGGGGCGAGGATGGAGCCCCTGAGGCGCACGCTGCCGCGCGGACAGTGGGCGGCGCTGAAGGCCTCGAGGGAGGCGTGCGGCCCGGTGCTCACCGAGGCCTTCCACGCGCTCTCGGGGGTGGGGCGGGAGCTGCACGCGCTGCAGTCGCAGGCGGTGGCGGTGGAGGCGGAGCTGGAGGAGGGCATCCGGGAGCTGCGGCTGATGCCGCTGCAGCCCCTCCTGGAGGAGTACACGCGGGTGGCGAGGGAGGCGGCGCGCACGAGCGGCAAGGAGGTACGGCTGGATGTGCGCGCGGAGGGGGCGGAGGTGGACCGCGTGGTGTTGATGCGGCTGCGCGAGGTGTTGTTGCACCTGGTGCGCAACGCGGTGGTGCATGGGCTGGAGACGCCGGAGCGGCGGCGGGAGGCAGGCAAGCCGGCGGTGGGGACGCTCACCCTGGAGGCGCGGTGCGAGGGGGCGCGGGCGGTGCTGAAGGTGGCGGATGACGGGGCGGGCATCGACGTGGAGCGGGTGCGCCAGCGGGCGCGCGAGGCGGGGCTGGCGGGGGCGGAGGGGCCGCTGGATGGGCAGGCGTTGCTGGAGCTGCTGAGTCAGCCGGGCTTCTCCATGAGGGAGGAGGTGGACGAGCTGGCCGGCCGAGGCATCGGCCTGGACGTGGTGGTGCGCACCCTGCGCGATCTGGACGGGGAGCTGCGGTTGGAGCACGTGCCGGGCGAGGGGACGACGTTCCTCCTGGACGTGCCGGTGTCGGCCGCCATGCACCGAGGGCTGGTGGTGCGGGTGGGGGAGGACTGCTTCGGGGTGCTGTTGCACCAGGTGGAGCGCGCCCTCCGGGTGGGCGCCGCGGACGTGGGCCAGCTGGAGGGGAGGAGCACGGTGCGGGTGGGAGACGAGCCGGTGGCGCTGGTGCCCCTGGCCTCGCTGCTGGGGCTGGAGGCGCGGGCGGAGGAGGCGGAGCGGCTGCCGGTGGTGGTGCTGCGCCTGGGAGGGCAGCGGTTGGCGCTGCTGGTGGACGACGTGCCGGGCGAGCAGCGGATGGTGCTCAAGCCGCTGGGGCCGGCCTTCGCGGGGGCGGAGCTGGTGCAGGGCGGGGCGCTGCAGCCGAATGGCTCGGTGCTGCCGGTGCTGAATGTGCCGGCGCTCTTCAACCGGGCCGCGGGCAGGGCGGATGCCTATCGGGCGAGCGCGGTGCTGGCGGTGAAGGGGGAGGAGGCGCCGTGCGCGGTGCTGGTGGTGGACGACTCTCCCACCATGCGCACGCTCCTGCGCAACGTGCTGCGAGCGGCCGGCTACAGGGTGACGGTGGCCAATGACGGGCTCGCCGCCATGGAGGTCTGGGAGGAGCAGCCCTTCGCGCTGGTGGTGTCGGATCTGCAGATGCCGCGGCTGGATGGGCTGGGGGTGTGCCGCTTCGTGAGACGCTCCCATCGGCCGTGTACGCCGGTGATGCTGGTGACGTCCGTGGCGACGGAGGCGGAGCGGCGGCGGGCGATGGATGCCGGAGTGGATGCGTACGTGGTAAAGGGCGAGTTCGAACAGGCGAGCTTTCTCGCGCAGGTGAGGGAGCTGACGGGCCGGGGAGGACGCGCGTGTGAAGCTGCTGCTGGTTGAAGGCTCACGCTCGGAGCCCGTCGTCCTGGAGGACTTGCTGCGCGACGTGCCGGACCTCGAGCTGCTGCCTGTGGCGCACTGCGGCAGGGACGGGGTGGAGGCGGCGCAGCGGTGGCGGCCGGATCTGGTGTTGATGGACCTGAGGCTGCCGGGGATGGACGGGCTGGAGGTCATCTCCGACATCATGGCCACGGTGCCGTGCCCCATCGTGGTGCTGGGGGGCCAGCCCGACGCGTCGGGGAGGGACAGGTCCTTCGAAGCGCTGCAGGCGGGGGCGGTGGAGGTGCTGGCGAAGCCGGAGGAGTGGGGCGCGGAGTCGGTGCGGGGATTCCGGGAGCGGCTGTTGTGTACGGTGCGGGTGATGTCGCAGGCGAGGGTGGTGGGGAGGAGGAAGCCGTTGCTGCGTTTGGCGACGGTGCCCGCCGTGGAGGAGGCGAAGCCGGCGAGGGAGCGCTGTGGGCTGGTAGCGATTGGAGGCTCCACGGGGGCGCCGCTGCTGGTGTACGAGCTGCTCAAGGGGCTGCGAGGTCCGGTACCGTTTCCGGTGGTGGTGACGCAGCACATCGTCCCGGGCTTCGAGCAGGGTTTCGCGCGGTGGCTGGCGGGGGCGGGGCACCCGACGGTGGTGGCGGCGGGAGGGGAGCGGTTGGAGGCGGGGCGGGTGTACGTGGCGCCGGCGGATAGAGACCTGGCGGTGGGCGGGGAGTTGCTGGAGGTATTGCCGGCGAGGGGTCCGGTGACGCCCTCGGTGGACGTGTTGTTCGAGAGCGTGGCGAGGAGCCACGGGGCGAGGGCGGTGGGGCTGCTGCTGACGGGGATGGGGAGTGATGGGGC
>QKJM01000228.1 GCA_003249315.1 Archangium sp. | reverse complement strand
ACCGACACCGACGCCCCCTACTCCTTCTCCTGGGACACCAGCGGCCTGAGCAATGGCTCCACCTACATCAGGGTCCGGGCCTTCGACGCCGTCGGCAACTACAAGGACCACACCATCACCGTCACCTTGAGCAACTAGCGACCCGCGCCACCAGGGAGCGACCCACCCTCTTCCCGCACAGGAACCCGACCTCATTGGAGGCCCGGCCGGAATCCGTCATGCTAGAAATAGCCGACACTCCTGGTCGTATCCTTTCCAGGTCGCTCCTCTTCTCGCCCCGGCAAGCACCGGGGCGCTCCCATTGGTGATTTCATGTTCGGGAAGAATCGCCGCCTCATCCTGCTCTCGTTCGCCATCCTCGCCCTGGCACTCGCGGTCGGGCTGGTGACGAAGAAACCGGAGCCTCCGGCCGAGCCGACCTCGACCAAGGCCTCCACGAAGACCAAGACCACCACGCCGACTCCCACGTCGGTCGCGACGCCGCACTCCCCGACGAAGGCTTCCGACGGTACCCGGGCCTGGGAGCCCGGCATGCAGTACCGCTACACGCTGGACTCCGAACAGGAGGTCACCTTCGCCCAGTCCCAGCCCGGAGGGGAGATTCCCCCGGGCATGAAGTTCAACCTCCAGGGCGAGTGGAGCGTGGGCATCGTCTCCGCGGACGAGGACCGCATCGAGGCCCGCGTCAAGCTGGTCCCCACCGTCGCCGCGGTGAGCATCGACGGCCAGAGCGCGCTCGCCCCCGAGGTGAAGCAGAGCTTCGAGGCCGGTCTCTCCCAGCCCTTCTTCATCACCCTGCGCCGCTCCGGCGCCGTGCAGCTCGTCCACTTCCCGCCCACCGCCGACGTGCTCGTCCAGGGCCTCCTCCGCGCCACCGTGGCCGCCACCCAGCATGTGATCCCCGGCAAGCCCCAGGACTCCTGGCAGACCGAGGAGATGGACACCACCGGTCGCTACACCGCCCGCTATACCCGCCAGAGCGCCGGGCACTTCGAGAAGTCCAAGCTGGCCTACACCCACATGGCCACCCCCGCCGGTCTCCAGCCCGTGACCAACGAGGTGAAGCTGAGCCTCAGTTCCCTCACCAAGTTCGAGTTGGAAGAGGACCTCTGGGCCCGCTCACTCCAGGGCAACGAGCGCTTCGAGGCGGACTCCGGCCCCTCCATGCCCAAGGCCATCAACACCCTCCGCGTCAACCTGGTCCTGAAGGACCGCAGCAAGGATCCCACCCTCCTCGGGGCGCTCGCCGCGCTGCGCGGCCAGCTCATCACCATGCCCCTGGCCAGCTACCAGGGCCAGGCGCAGGATCCGAAGGACGAATGGCGCCAGATCCTCGCCGGCAAGTCGTTCGACGACGTGGTGAAGGATCTTCGCTCCCTGCCCGCCGACCAGAAGGAGAGCGAGGACGCGCGCACCAAGGCCCTCGAGCAGCTCCGCGCCCTCTTCCTCCTGGAGCCGGAGCAGGCCCTGCGCGTGCCCGGCCTGTTGCGCGAGGGCATGGATCCGCTCGCCGCCAGCTCCATGCTCGGCGCGCTCTCCGCCGCCAGCACCTCCGAGTCCCTGCACTCCCTCTCGCAGATCGTCGATGACGGAGAGCTCACGGTGCCGGTCCGCACCGACGCCGTCGCCGCGATGGGCATGGCCCCCACTCCCAACGAGGAGAGCGTCTCCGCCCTGCGCAGGATGGCGCGCGCCCCCGAGGGCGAGCTGGCCAGCACCGCCACCCTCGGCCTGGGCAATGCCGCGCTGATGCTGCAGAACGGCGACGCGCGCTCCTCCGAGTCCCTCATCCACGAGCTCGACAGCGCCTTCCGCTCCACCAACGATCCGCTCCAGCAGGCCCTGCTCCTGCGCGCCCTGGGCAACACGAGAGACCCCCGGATCCTCCCCACCCTGCAGAGCGCCCTGAGCTCCTCCTTCACCGAGGTGCGTCAGGCCGCCGCCGAGGCCCTGCGCGGCATTCCCGATCCCACCGCCGATCAGCTCCTCTCCTCCATCATCGCCCAGGATCCCTCGCCCGACGTGCGCCAGAGCGCCATCTTCGCCAGCAGCTTCCGGCCCCTCCAGCCCCTGGTGCCCGCGCTCTCCCAGGCCCTGCGCACCGATACCGCCGACGCCGTGCGCGCGGCGATCATCAACCTCTTCGGCGTCAACCTCGCCACCATCCCCGAGGCCTACTCCCTCCTGACCTGGAGCAGCCAGAACGACTCCAACCCCACCCTCCGCCGCAACGCCACCCTCTTCCTCAACCCCCAGCAGGCCCAGCCTCCCCCCAACCCCTGAGCGCCCACGCCTCACCCCGCCCCGGTTCTCCTTTCCTGAGAGAACCGGGGCTTTTTTGTAGCCTCCCTGTCCACTCTCACAAAAAAGTTCTGCTCTTGTTGACTGCGGGGCTTTTTTGGATTTAGAACAAACGTGCTTTCGCACTCAAAACAGCTCTTGCTGGTATTCCGGACAGGGGGTAGTAATCATGAATCGTGCGTCGAATCGTGCGCTGACGCTGCTGGCGTCGCTCGTCATCCCGGGTATTGCCACCGCGGCCACCATTGAGGAGCCGGTCTTCAATGATCCGATCGTCTACCAGGTGGAGCCGAAGTATCAGGTGGTCGCGTACCCGGACGGCTTCCAGCTCGACAACAACTACAGCTGGGAGTCGAGCTACTACTTCAGCCCCTACAAGCTGTACACGCTGACCGAGCAGAACAACATCATCGCCGCCGAGCAGCAGATCACGGGCGGTGTGCTGAGCACTGACACGGACGGGAAGAAGCTGCTGAGCATCTCGCAGCCGACGATCCCCGAGGCGTACACCTTCACGTACTACCCGATCTTCGAGATCAAGGAGCCGCTGCAGCTCGAGCCGCTGAGCGTCGAGAGCACGGCCATCACCACCAGCAGCACGCCGTTCACCAAGAGCTACTACCGCACGGAGAACTTCGGCAACAGCACCTTCGGCGCGGGCTACATCATCGACGCGTCGATGACGGCCACGCCGGCCACGTCCACGGCGTCCAAGAAGGTCGAGGCGTACGCGGAAGGCAAGGTGTACGGCACGGCGTTCGGCACCAAGAAGGAGCTGGTGCGCGGTCGCGCGCAGGTCTCCGGGCAGCAGGGTGGCAGCAACAGCGGCACGGCGCGGCTGTACCTGATGGGCCAGCAGATCTGGTCCACCAACCTCTACACCACCTTCTCGCCGAGCCCGATCAGCTGGAGCCGCAGCTTCTTCAACGCCTCCAAGACGTTCATGGTGGGCCCCGTGCCGGTGACGGTGAAGGCCTCGCTGTCCGGTGGCGTGAAGCTGACCGTGTCCGGTGAGATTGGCCCCACGGTGGCCCGGCTGAGCGCCACCCCGGGCGGCTGGTCCAACGTCACGGCCTCCGCGGCGATCAACGTCGTCATCGCCAGCTTCGGCATCGAGGGCAGCCTGATGCTGGTCAACGTGACCATCCCGACCTACGCCGAGCTCTACTGGCCGATCTGCACGCTGGACTGGACGCTCAACTCCACGCTCAAGCTCAACTACCTGTCCGGTTCGCTCAAGGCCTTCGTGAAGATCAACTTCATCTTCTACAAGAAGAAGTGGACGGTCACGATCGCGAGCTGGGGTGGCTACACCAAGAACATCACGCTGCTCAACCAGAACGACTCGCTGATCCTCGGCCTGTGCCCCATCATCATCAAGGATCCCATCATCATCAAGGATCCCATCATCCTCCCGTAGGATCCGCTGCTGGCGCAGCGCTACGGAGCGGCCTCGCGAAAGCGGGGCCGTTTCCTTTTGGTGGGCACCGCGTCCACATGAAGGAGGCGCATGCTGTACTGGCAGTGGAAGACCTTCCAGGAGCTGACGCTCGACGAGCTCTACCGGCTGCTCGCGCTCCGCCAGGAGGTGTTCGTGGTGGAGCAGCAATGCGTCTACCAGGACGCCGACGGGTATGACCCGAGCGCCCACCACCTGCTCGGCACGGCGGGAGGCCCGGGAGCCCCGCTGGTGGCGTGCCTGCGCGTGTTGCCGCCGGGGCTGAAGTACCCGGAGGCCAGCTTCGGCCGGGTGCTCACCGCGTCCTCGGTGCGCCGCCAGGGGCAGGGCAAGGTGCTGGTGGAGAAGGGGCTGGCCTTCATCGCCGAGAACTACCCGGGCGCCACCATCCGCATCGGCGCCCAGGACTACCTGCGGCGCTTCTACGAAGGCTTCGGCTTCCAGGCGCGGGGAGATGCCTATGATGAGGACGGCATCCTCCACGTCGACATGTATCGCCCTGGGAGCAGACACGCATGAGAGCCGTCATCCAACGCGTCCTGGAAGCCTCCGTCACCGTCGACGGAGAGCGCGTCAGCGAGCAGGGGCCGGGCCTGCTGGTGCTGCTGGGCGTCGGCAAGGGAGACACCGAGGCCGACGTGGCGTGGATGGCGGAGAAGCTGGCCACCCTGCGCATCTTCGAGGACGCCGCCGGCAAGATGAACCTCTCGCTGGAGGACACCAGCCGGCAGCTCATCATCGTCAGTCAGTTCACCCTCTATGGGGATGCGCGCAAGGGCCGGCGCCCCAGCTTCATCGACGCCATGGAGCCGACCGCGGCCAAGGCCCTCTATGAGCGCCTGGTGGACACCCTGCGCGCCCGCGGCCTCACCGTGGGCACCGGTGTCTTCGCCGCCGACATGAAGGTGGCCCTCGTCAACGACGGCCCCGTCACCATCCAGGTGGAGAGCCCGGGGGCCGCTCCCACGGGGCGCTGAGGCGTCCGACACCACCGGCCGGCGCCCCGCCGAGGCCCCTCAGGGACGCGCGTCTTCCTGGACGATGAGCGCGTGGATGTCCGCGGCCGAGGGCGCCTCCAGGATGGCCGTCCGGAAGCGGGGATTCTTGAACAGGCGCGAGATGCGGGCCAGCGCCTTGAGGTGGACTCCCGCGCTGTTCTCCGGTGCCACCAGCGCGAAGAAGAGGTGGGTGGGCTTGCCGTCGATGGCCTCGAAGTCCACCCCCTCACGAGACACGCCGAAGGCGGCCACCAGGTTGGACAGGCCGGCCAGCTTCCCATGGGGAATGGCCACGCCCTCGCCAATGCCGGTGGAGCCCAGCTTCTCCCGCTCGCGGAGCACCTCCACCAGGCGCTCCTCCTTGAGCGAGGGGTGGGCCCGGGAGAGGGCCGCGCTCAGCTCGCGCAACACCTCCTGCTTGTCCTGGGCGCGGAGGTCCGCGATGACGGCTTCGGGACTGAGGAACTCAGAAATTCGCAAGCTGGCGCTCCCGCGGTGGCGCTCCTTGGCCGGCAATTACTCCCGGCCACCTCTGAGCGCAAGGGTCGCTTGCCCTCCTTGTCCGCATCCGGGCTTCTGGAGCCCGGAGATGGTCAGGGAGTGGAGGGGGGACGAGGGCTCGACTAGGCTCCCCTCCCAACGTGTCTCTTCGTTGCCTGCCTGCTCTCAACATCCTGATCCTCCTCGTTCTCGGCGCCTGCACCACCATCCCTGGTGCCTCTCAGGAGACCCGACCCCAAGCAGTCCCATTCCCCCCCGCGCAGGAGGAGGCCACCCCGGCCCCCCCGCCCCCTGCCCCCTCGGACGCGCCCTCCCCGGAGGAGCTCCGGTCGAGGGCCCGGCTCGAGACCCTCATGGGCACCATGTCCCTCGAGGACAAGGTGGGCCAGTTGATGATGGTGGGCTTCGGCGGCACCGTGGTGGACGAGCCGGTGGAGGAGCTGGTGCGCGGCCTGCGGGTGGGAGGGGTGTGCCTCTTCCGACGCAACATCTCCCACAGCGAGCAGGTGGCCCGCCTCAATGACGGCCTGCGCCGGATGCTCGCCGACGGCATTCCCCCCTTCCTCGCGTTGGATCAGGAGGGGGGCAACGTGGTGCGCGTACACGAGGGGGTGGTGGTGCTGCCGGGCAACATGGCGCTGGGAGCCACCCGCTCGGCGGAGCTGGCCTACGCCGCCGGCCGCGCCCAGGCGGAGGATCTCCTGCGCCTGGGCTTCAACATGAACCTGGCGCCGGTGCTGGACGTCAACCTCAACCCGCGCAACCCCGTCATCGGCATCCGCTCCTATGGCGACTCGGTGTCGCTCGTCTCCGAGCTGGGGCGCGCCTTCGTGCGCGGACAGCAGGACGCGGGCCTCGTCACCGTGGCCAAGCACTTCCCCGGGCACGGCGCCACCGACGCCGACAGCCACAAGTCCCTGCCCATCATGCGCGAGTCCCGCGAGGAGGTGCTCGAGCAGATGGAGCCCTTCCGCGCCGTCATCCGGGACGGGCTGGACGGGCTGATGACGGCCCACGTGGCCGTGCCCGCCCTCTCCGGAGACGACGTGCCCGCCACCGTCAGCCCCCAGGTGCTGGACGGCCTCCTGCGCCGGCAGATCGGCTTCGACGGGCTGGTGCTCACCGACGAGTTGGAGATGGACGCCATCTCCCGGCGCTACGGCGTGGGCCGCGCGGCGGTGCTGGCGGTGAACGCCGGGGCGGACATGGTGCTCGTCCCCTGGCAGCGGAAGAGGAAGCTGGAGGTGTACGAGGCGCTGCTCGCCGCGGCCCGTGGCGGAGAGCTGTCTCCCGCGCGGCTGGACGAGGCGGTGCGCCGCATCCTCTCCACCAAGCTGCGCCGCCGCCTCTTCGAGCCGCCGCCCCGACTGGAGGAGCGCCTGGCCACGCCCCCCTCGGCGGAGAATGCCGAGGTGGCCCGGCGCATCGCCCGCGCCGCCGTCACCCTGCTCCGCACGGACGAGCGGCACTTCCCGCTGTCCCACCCGGGGCGCCTGGCCGTCATCACCGCCGAGGGCTCACTGGGCGAGGCCATCCTCGCCCGCCAGCCCCAGGCGCGGGTGCTGAAGGTGCCGGCGTGGCCTTCCACCGCCCGCCGGGCCTCCCTACGACGGCGGGCCCGCGAGCTCGCCCTGGCCGCGGACGTGGTGGTGGTAGGGATGGTGAACTCCCGCCAGTTGGAGCTCGTCACCATGGCCGCCGCCACCGGTCGCCCGGTGGTGGTGGTGTCCATGGGGTTGCCCTACCTCGCCGAGCTCGCCGACGAGGCCCGGGCCGTGCTGGCCGTCTACTCCTACCAGCCCGCCGCCACCGAGGCCGCCGCCGCCGCCCTCTTCGGGGAGATCGGCACCCCGGGGCGGCTGCCGGTCAGCCTGCGCCAGTACGCCTTCGGCCACGGGCTGGAGGTGGGCGGCCGAAAGCAGGCCGCCGCCACCCCCTGAGGCTCAGCCCACCGTGGGCACGGGGGTGGGCGCGTGCGCCTCGATGAGGCCGTACTTCCCGTCCTCCTTGCGCCGGTACACCACGCAGATCTCATGCGTGGTGGCGTGCTGGAAGATGAAGAAGTCGTTGTTCATCAGGTCCATCTGCATCACCGCCTCGTCCACCGTCATCGGGCGCACGGTGATCTCCGAGGTGCGCACCAGGCGCGGCTCGGCCTGTTCGACCTGCTCGGGCGCGGCGGCCTGCTCGGCGACGGCCTCGGCGAGGGTCGTCTCGACCTCCTCATCGAAGGAGATCACCTTGTGGCGCACCTTGAACTGCTGCACCAGCCCCTGCCGGTGGTGGACTCGCTCGCGCCCGTGGTGGTTCTTCAGCTTCTCCTTGTACTTGCGGACCTGCGCTTCGATCTTGTCCATCGCCATGTCGATGGACGCGTACATGTCCTCGCTCTTGTCCCTGCCGCGCAGCACCCACGAGCCCGAGTGGATGGTGATGTCCGCGTGATGGAGATGCCGCTCGAGCGACAGCACCACGTGGGCCTCCCCCGCACGGTCCAGGTACTTGTTCACCCGCTCCACTTTCTCCTTCACGTGATCCTTGAGGGCATCGGACGAACCGAACTGGCGGAAGGTGATGTTGAGCTGCATGCGTGACTGCCTCCGTTGGCTAGACGTGACGGATCTTCTGCGCTCCGTGACAGATCAGAAACGCTCCGAGGGGGGGAAAGCAACCCACCCACGGAAAAGGGAGTCCGTACTCCATCCACTCGACAGGCAAGGGCGGCTTGACATTCCAAACGGATCAAATCTCCACCGCCCGGGAGCCAGGCGGAGGAGACCCTGGGAGCGAACGTGAGAACCCGCCTGTCCCACGGAGGAGCGCGCTGACGCCCGTGCGCCCACATCAGCCGCCCCTGCCCGCCAGCCAGGCGCTCAGTGAGGCAGGTCCGCCGCGCCGTGACTCCCGGCATCCCCGTGGGCCGAGGGGGACTCGTGGCCCACCAGCACCGACACCTCGTGCTCGCGCAGCCGCAACATCGGCCCGGGGAGGAACCCCCCCAGGAAGGCCAGCGCACAGAGGGACAGCGCGGTGAGGCGCTCGCGCGGCAGCAGATCCTCCACCGCCTCGAGCATCAACGACTGGCCATGGACCGGCGCCCCGAGGAAGGTGCGCATGAAGGCGCGCAGGAAGGTGATGCCGTTGATGGCCGTGGTGAGCAGCAGCGGGAGGGCCACCAGCGGGTGGGCGCCGAGGATGCCGTGGAGCAGCAGATCCTCCCCCACGAAGCTCAGCGTGCCCGGGAAGCCCAGGCCGGCGCCGCCCAGCAGGAAGAAGAGAGCCGCCATCCGCGGACTGCGGCGCACCAGGCCGCCCAGCCGCGTCATGTCCGTGGTGCCGGTGCGAGCCTCGAGGGCGCGAACCACCATCATCAGTCCCGTCAGCGGGATCGCCGCGGCCACGCTCTGCAGCAGCGCCCCGGAGACGCTCTCGGCATTGCGCTCCGCGAGCCCCGCCAGCATCAACCCCGACTGGCTCACCAGCAGGAAGCCCACCGTGCGGCGCAGATCCACCTGTGCCAGCGCCAGCACCGCGCCGTAGAACGCGCCGAAGAGACCCACGCCCTCCAGCAGCGGACCGGCCGCGGCCCAGGCCTCCGGGAGCAGCGGCATCGCCACGCGCACCAGCAGGTACAGCCCCGTGTGTACGTTCACCAGCAGCAGCCCCACGCCGAAGGGCCCCCGCGCCATCAACACGGGCAACCACGAGTGGAAGGGCACCACCGCCATCCGGAAGGCCGCCGCCAGCAGCAGCAGCGCGAGGATGGCGGTCTGCTGAGGAGCGAGCACTCCGCGCTCGAACAGCTCGGACAGGCCGAGCGGCACCTCCGCGCCGGACTGCCAGCCCGGCAGGCCCAGCAGCACCACCGCCGCCACCAGCGGCAGCGAGCCCGCCAGCAGGTAGGTGCGGAACGTCCGCAGCACCCGATCCTCCGGCCGGGCCCGCGCATGCCGGGAGATGAGCACCTTCGCCGGCAACAGCATCGCCACCCAGAAGACGACCATCAGCCCCAGGTCCTGGGCGCAGAAGAAGCCCAGCGTGGCGCTCTCGGTGAGCAGCAGCGCCCCCAGCGTCGCCCGATCCAACGCCTGCCGGGGACCCGCGGCCACCAGGCCCAGGGAGAGCAGCGTGGCGAGCAATATCGACACCACGCTCACCCCGTTCACCCCCAGCCGCAGGCTCAGCCCGAGCAACGGCACCCGGCCCCAGGAGGCCAGCTCCCGGGCGCCGGGCCCACCGGACTGGAAGAGCGCCAGCACACCGAGCGCCAGCACCAGGGTGAGGGCCGCCACGCCCAACGCCACCCGGCGGGCGCGCCCCGGCTCGTGTACCCGCGTCAGCAGCGCCGCGCCCGAGGCGGGCAGCACCACCAGCACCGAAAGAAGAGGAAGGAAGTCCACGCTCATCTCACACCGCTCCCGTCGACTCGCCGCGCGAGGGCTTGGAGACCAGACGGCTCTCGGGCTCCACCTCGCGCGGTGCCCAGCCGCTCAGCGCGCCCACCCACAGCCGCTCCGCCCTGTCGATCCACGTCCCCACCCACAGCAGCGGGCGAAGCGCCCACTGCTCGTGGAGCACGTCCAGCGCGAAGCGCTCGAGCGCCAGCCGATAGAAGCGCCGCTCCAGGCTCCCGGGCAGCACGTGGTGGGCCACCGCCACCCGAGGAGGCCGCGCCCCCTGACTGGCCGCGTGCCGCGCCTGCACCTCGCGCAGCGCGGACGGGGCGCGCAGCAACTGCAAGCAGCGCAGGCTGGCGTGGGCCACCAGGTGAACCAGCGCCAGCCGGTACCACCCCAGCCCCACCTCGACGAACATCAGCCCCACCTGGGTGAGCACCGCATAGGCCAGCGCGCTCTTCACGTCCGTCTGCACCCGCCACACCAGCGTGGCGTGCAGCGCCGTCAGCAGCCCCACCCCCACCAGCGCCATGGAGGCCACCGGAGAGCGGTCCAGCAACGGCGCCGCCCGCAGCAGCAGGTACAGCCCGGCGTGTACCGAGAGCGCACCGTAGAAGAGCGCGCTCGAGGGCGTGGGCCCCTCCATCGCGCGCGGCAGCCAGCTACTGAAGGGAAACTGCGCCGACTTGCCCATGGCCGCCAGCAGCAGGCACAGCCCCAGCACCGTCGCCGGCACCACCGCCAGCGATACCTCCTGGCCCGGCCACGGCCTCATCCCCAGCGCCTCCACCCACTCCGCGCTCCCCAACCAGTGGTGCATCAACACCACCGCCAGCAGCAGACCGACATCGCACAACCGGTAGATGGTGAAGGCCTTCAGCCCCGAGCGCACCGGCGTCGTCCGCTCCTGGAAGAAGGCGATCAGCATCGCCGAGGTGAGCCCCACCATCTCCCATCCGATGAACAACAGATCGATGCTGCCCGCCTCCACCAGCAGCAGCATCCCCGTGGCGAACAGCGCCAGCAGCAGGAAGAAACGCGCGAAGCCCGGCTCCCGGTGCAGGTAGTTCACCGAGAACCGGCCGATGAGCTGGGTGATGACGCTCGCCAGCCCCATCATCGTCACCGACAGCCGATCCAACAGGAAGGACACCTCGAAGGTGTAGCTCCCCGCCGAGAACCAGGGCCCCACGTCCACCACCAGCATGTCCTGGTGGCGCACCAGCATGGAGATGATCGTCACCACCGAGGCGAGCAGCGACAGCCCCAGCGCTCCCTGCACGCACCAGGCGACAGTGCGCTCGCCCGGCGTGCGGTGTACCAGCATCACCACCCCCAGCCCCACGAAGGCCATCAGGGGCCAGAACGGCACGGTGGTGGCGATCCACCCCACCAGGACATCACTGAGCAGCATGGGCTGAACCTCCCAGAAGCGACGGAACGGAGAGGCGACGCGAGGGGCCCGTCGAGCCCGTCGGCCGCTCCAGGTCGATCAACGCCGGAGACAGGAAGTCCCGATGCCCGCGATACCAGTCGGGCGAGGAGGGCACCTCCGGCAGCGGCCCCGAGGGGGGAGTGACGTGGCGGAAGCCCCGAGGCGTGAAGCGCGCCATGGCGCCCGTCTGGGGGTCCACGCTCACGAGCTGCACCCACTCCTTGCCGATGAGCTCGCGCAGCGGGGCCTGACGCTCGTAGATGCCCGAGAGCACGTCCACGCTCGCCTCCACCACGATGAGCAGGCGCATGGGCTCGTGGATTTCGATCATCTGCCGCGGCAGCCCGGTGCGCAGGTCGCTCTCCACCCCATCCATCACCCCGAGCAGGCCGGTGAGGTTGTGGGGCAGCTTGGTGCCACAGCCGTAGCGATCGTTGTCGACGCTGGAGAAGTAGTACTCGAGGTTGATGCCGGCGCCCACCGGCCCCGCCGCCAGCAGCACCCGCTCCAGGATGGAGCCGGTGGCGTCACGGGTCGGGTCATACGAGACGAGGAAGGAGCGCCGATCCAGGAAGAGGCCGCGAGAGAGGGCACGGCGGCCCACGATGCAGGCCGCGTTGGTGACGTGGCCCAGCTCGGGACGGGCCTGGCTGAGATCCACCGCGCGCGCCTCCACGTGGCGGAGCGCGGCCCTGGGAGAGAGTCGGGACGGAGCGGACTCGAAGCGCCGGCAGCGCTCGTGCGCCGAGAGGGCCCGCGCCGTGTCCAGCGCCCGCCGCAGCTCGTCCAGCGCCTCCTCCAGGGCGCGAGGCACATACTCGGTGTCGTACAGCACCACCTCGTCGGTGGTGGTGTTGTGCAGCCCGCCGAGGAACCAGGTGCCGTCGGGGATGTCGATACCGCGCTCTCGCAGGATCGCCCTCACCTCGGGCCGGTTGGCCATCTCCGCGAAGAGTCGCGCGTTGGCTCCGCCCTGGCGCCCGCCGCAGGCGCCGCAGTCATAGGCCGACATGTGCGGATTGTTGACGCTCTCCGCCCCGTGCCCCAGCACCACCACCAGCGGGGCGAAGCCCTCCACCAGCCCCACGTTCTCCAGCAGGGTGGCCACCCGGTCCACCTTCTCGGCGACGGTGAAGCCCTGGGACTTGCCCTCCTCGGGCTTGGGCTGCGACTCATCCCTCAGGCTCGCCAGCCGCGTGCGCGGCATGGGCACCATCCGAGCGGCGAGCGCCCGACGCATCCGGTCCACCCGGCGCGGGAAGAAGACGTGCAGGGGAAGCAGCAGCGCGGAGAGCAGCCCCAGCAGCGGCGTCAGCAGCCAGCCGAACTCCAGCGAGTGCGCCCCACTGTGCAGCCAATGGTCGAAGCGGGCCCACAGGTGGCGCAGGCGCGCTCGGGCCCGCGCCAGGTGCTCGTGCTCCGGGTGCGGGTGCTCCGCCACCTCGTGCCCGGGAACGACGGCCAGCGGGCACAGCGCGGCGTGGCTCGCATCGTCCAGGCCCCGGTAGTCGATGGCCACGCCAAAGAAGCCCGCCGCGCCGAACGTCTCGTACGTGGGGCTCAGCTCCTCGAAGTGCCGGCGGATGCCCTCCTCCCGGTCGTCGATGCAGAAGAACACCTGGAAGCGGGCATCGCGCACCGTGCGCAGGGACTCCGGGCGGTGCCGGTTCTGATCGATGCCGTGGAGCACCTCCATTCGGTAGTGGTGCTCATAGGCCTCCTGCCACACCCGACCACGAGCCTGCCTGTCGAAGGACTCCAGCCACGCGAGCAGGGCCCGGCGTCGGGGCATCGGAAGTTCGGCCACCTCCGGCGCGGAGAGGCCCATGAGCTGGGCGAGCTGGAAGAAGCGCCAGCTCCCCTCCTCCACCGGACGCTCCGGGACGGCGTGCGGAGGCGACACGCTCCGGGCGTGCGCCAGCAGCCCCGAGAGGGGGCCGGTGTACTCCAGGCGTCGCCGGGCCACGTCGCGCAGCGCATGTAGCTCCAGCGTGAGACGCACGGCGAGGAAATCCATCAGCGCGATGGGGCCTTCGCTCCCTGCCCGCTCCTCGGGATGGTCCTCCAGACGATGCACCATGCCAGCCCACCCGGGCAGGGCCAGCAGCACCCGGGTGAGGTACTCCTCCCACCGCTCCTCCGGAACACCGAGCGTGTCGAGCGCGGCCAGCACCACGTCCGCGGCGGACAGACCTCGACGCTCGGCCTCCGCGAGCTCCTCCTTCAGCCCCGTCAACCAGTGGGGAAGCACGCCGCTGCCCCGCAGCTTCAGCGCGCGCCACGCCGCGTACAGCCCGCGCTCCCGGTCCGGCAGGGGCCAGTGCGCCACGCCCTCGTCCAGGAAGGCCGCGCAGGCGCGGATGAGGTGCGGGTGTACCAGGTCGGCCGGGTCCTCCCCGGTGCGCTCCCGCAGCAGTTCCCGGTGGCTGCGCACCGCCTCCCGCGCCGGTGCCGGCGGGGGCTCCAACACGAGCAGCGGGGTCCGACAGACGGCCCACAGGGCGCTCACGGCGAAGAGCTCCGGCTCCTGCACCAGACGCTCGCGCAGGGACGGCAGGCTGCCCGTGCCCCCGAAGGCCCTGGCCAGCTCCCTCGCCACCCTCTTCGGGTCCTCCGACTTCAGCGACGGCTCGAGCAGGGCCGCCGCCAGGTCGCTCATCGTCCAGTCCTTGCCCACCCGGTCCAGCCAGGCGCTCAGTCCCTCGCGAGAGCGCTGGAGCAGCCGGACGCACGCCTCCTCCGGCACGTCCTCACGCAACCTCCGCGAGGCGGACCACTCCTCCATCCTCCAGCGCAACGAGGCCGGCGTCTCCGAGGAAATGGGGTGCAGCATCACCAACCGCTCGAGCTGCTGGCGGGTGAGCGGGCCGGAGGAGAGCTCCACCACCGGCTCACTCGCGTCGCGCTCGGACAGAGCCGCCTCCAGGTCCTCGGCGGTGATGCGACCGCGCCGGTACAGCTCCCGGTAGCGCGCCTCCGGGAGGTAGCTCTCCGTCCCGAAGATGGAGCTGGCCTCCTCCAGCGCCTCGTGGAAGGGCTGGTGCTGGAAGGCGTGCAGCGTGTTGTGGTGTACGAACACGCCGATGGGCCCCTGGGCCGGAAGCAGGTGGGCCGCGTGCGCCAGCACTTCGCGCAGGTGCTGCTCCCTGTCCGTCGACGTCGCGGGAGCGGAGGAGTGGGTGTGACTCATGGGAATCCGATTCAGGGTTAGGCGCCGACGGGAGAGGTACCGGGGAGCTTCTTGCGCGCGGCGAGCGGGTGACTGGAGAGGCCTCGGTGCTGATCGAGGCCGCTGATGCGCAGGTGGCGCCCCTCCCGGGCGAACTCATCCTCCAGCTCGTGCAACCGTTCCATTACCGTGTGGTCTACGAGACGAGCGTGCGCGAAGTCCACTTCCACGTGCCGGGTTCCGGCATGCCGCGCGAGCCGCTTCTTGAGCTTGAGGAAGTTGCTGAAGACGGCCGCGTGCCGCACGCGCAGCACCACGCCCTCTCCCTGCGGATGCTCCTCGATGACGGGCCGGAAGAGGCTGACGGGCGACGCGCCGTTGATCACGTGGACCACCATCTTCAGGACGATGCCCGCGGCCACGCCCACCAGCAGATCCGTCGCCAGCGTCACCACCAGCGTGAAGGTGAAGATGGTGAGCTGCTCGGCGCCGATCCGGAACGTCCTCACGAACTCGCTCGGCGAGGCCAGGCGCACGCCGGTGAAGATGAGCATCGCGGCGAGCGCGGCCAGCGGAATCCGGTGGATGAGCGCCGGCGCGAAGGTGACGAAGAGCAGCAGGAAGAGGCCGTGGAAGAAGTTGGACCGCCGGCTCTTCGCCCCGTAGCCGATGTTGGCCGAGCTGCGGACGATCTCCGAGATCATCGGCAGGGCGCCGATGAGGCCGCAGAGCAGATTGCCCACGCCCGTGGCCAGCAGATCCTTGTCCAGGTCCGAGCGACGCTTCTGAGGATCCAACATGTCCACGGCCTTGGCGCTCAGCAGCGATTCGATGCTCCCCACCAGGGCGAACATGGCCACGTACTTGATGGATTCCGGGGAGGTGATGACGGAGAAGTCCGGGAAGGTGATGGCGGACAGCAGATTACCCGGCAGGTTGACGAGGAAGTCGGGGCCCACCGCGTACTCACTCTGGGAGAAGGTGAAGGTGTGGGCGTGGTCCAGGTCGAAGAAGAGGCCCAGCGGCACCGCGACGAGCAGCACCAGCAGGGGCGCCGGCACCCGCGCGAGGGCTTTCACCCGCTTCGCCAGCGCCAGGTGTCCGAAGAGCAGCACCAGGCTGACGAAGCCGATGAGGGCAATCTCCGGGTTCATCTTCATCAGGCTGTGGGGAATCTCTCCCAGCAGCGCCAGCGGCCCCTTGCCCGTCGGCGACACCCCCAGGAGCGTGTGCGCCTGCTTGGAGCAGATGATGATGCCAATGGCTGCCAGCATCCCGTGGACCACCGAGGAGGGGAAGAAGTCCCCCAGCGTCCCGGCGCGCACCAGCGCGAAGACGATCTGCACCACCGCCGCCACCGCGATGGCGGCCAGGGCCCGCCGGTACCCCAGTTGCGAGTCACCCTCCCCCAGCTCCTGCACCGCTCCGAGCGCGATGACGATGAGGCCCGCCGCCGGCCCCTTGATGGTCAGCCGGGCGCTCCCCAGCCAGGTGGCGATGACCCCTCCCACCACGGCGGTGAGGATTCCGGAGACCGGAGGAAAACCGCTCGCCATGGCGATGCCCAGGCAGAGCGGCAAGGCGATGAGAAAGACCAGGAAGCCAGAGACGAGGTCGCTCTTCCAGGAAGAGGGCTCGGCCACCGCGGGCCGATGCTCGGAGGACGACGTGGAATGGGATGGCATGTATTCGATGCTCCTCACTGCACGCAGGCTGGCCACCGGCGAAGCGGTGCCGAGGTCCTGCATCTGATGCACCGGGGACGGAACGAGTCGCGATCCGGTTCCAGGGCTTGATTTTCTCTCCGCCCGCTGGCCGCTCGGCGGGTGGGGGAGCGGACAGCCTCACCCAACCCGTCTGTCCGCTTCCCCGCCTCCCGACCCCGGACCGGGGATTTTCCGCTGCGCGACCTCCCCTTCGGCGGCAGATCGAGAACGTCGGGAACCAATTGACGGTTCGTTCCGTCATCAGGGAGAAACTCATGAGATGGCGAGGTGCTCGCGGTATCCGACGGGCCGAGGCACCCGTTGAGCAACGAGATGGGACGACAGGGCGCCAGGTGGATGGAGAACCCGACGGGTCTCGTGACAGGCGGAGCAATCGTGGTGGATGATGGGCGGGCCTGTTTCGAGGCCGAAGTGGAGCCGCTGCTGCCTCGGCTGCACCGGCTGTGCTTGACGCTGTGCAGGAACAAGGAAGAGGCGGAGGATCTGCTCCAGGACGCCCTGGTACGCGCCTACCTCCACCGGGAGAGCTACCAAGGGAGGGGCCCCATGTTCGGCTGGTTGTGCGGCATCGTGCGAAACCAGTTCGTCGAGAGCCGACGGGCCGCCGCCCGGCGCCGCTCGCTGCTGGATAGCGTGCTCGAGGGGGCCTCCTCCGTGCTCGGCTCGCTCTTCACCGGCGGTGTGGAGCAGCCGGACCCCGAGGCCCAGGCCTGCCAGTCCCAGCAATCGGCGCTGCTGCTGCGCTGCCTGCACACGCTGCCGGAAAAGTACCGGCTGGTGATATTGTTGTGTGACGTGGAGGAACTCGGTCACGATGAGGTGGCTGACATCCTGGAGGTGCCGGTAGGGACGGTGAAGAGCCGCCACTCCCGGGGCCGGGCCCAGCTCGGTGCGGTCTTCCAGGCACGGCTGTCCCAACATGCGCATGCGGTGCGCGAAGGAGGGCGGGTGTGAGCACGCAAGACGACACGAAACATCCGCCGCTCCCC
>QKJM01000230.1 GCA_003249315.1 Archangium sp. | reverse complement strand
GGCAACGCGGCCTCCCGCCTCTCCGCGTGGGCGGCATACAGCGCCGACAGCTCCTTGATGAAGACACCGATGGACCAGCCATCCGTGATGATGTGGTGCTTCGTCACCAGGAGGGCGAAGTCGTCATCGCCCAACACCAGCACGGTGACGCGCAGGAGAGGACCCGTGGCCAGCTCGAAGGGCCGCCGCGCCAGCTCCGCCGAGCGCCGCTCCAACTCCTGCTCGTCCACCGTCTCCGAGCGCAGGTCCTCCACCGTCAGCTCGACACCGGTGTCCAGGGGCGCGATGTGCTGGCGCGGGCTACCCTCCACCTCTGGAAAGCGGGTGCGCAACACCTCGTGCCGGCGGACGAGCTCGTCCAGGCTCCGGCGCAACACCTTCACGTCGAGCGCGCCGCGCACCCGGATGCCCAGGTGTACGTTGTACTGCGGCGAGCCGGGCGAGAGGCGATCCAGGAACCACAGACGCTCCTGCCCGCTGGAGAGGGGAAGCACCTCCGGCCGGCCCGCGGTCCGCGTCGGCGACGCTCCCGCCTCTGACGCCGCATTCGCCGAGTGCCGCTGAAGGAATGCAAGGATTTCACCCTTGCGCTCCGCGAGCATGGCGCGCAGCTCCTTCGTGAAGACACCCTTGTCAGCCTGGATATGGAGCTTGTCGCCCTCGGCGCGCAGGCTCACGCCCTTCTGGGCCAGTACGGCCAGCAACTCACGGGTATTCATAGGACGAAGTCCTCTTTGTCATCTGAACCATCCCCCTCCGCATCCGGTCCGGACGCCTCGCCTGCCTGCGCGAGCTTCTCCACCAGGATGCGATCCATCATTTCCCCCAGCAGGTGCTGACTGAGCGCGGCCAGCGTGGGGTACTTCCACACGAGCGAGGCCGGCAGCGACAACCCCAGCCCCGCCTCCAGACGGTTGCGCAACTCCAACCCCATCAGCGAGTCCAGACCGAAGCCCTGGAGCGGCGCCTCGCGATCCAGACGCTCCGAGTCCAGCCGGAGCACGCGCGCCGCCTGCTGGCGGACGAACTGCTCCATGAGTCGTGCGCCCTCCTCCGAGGTGGCCGTCCGCAGGCTCTCCAGCAGGGCCATGTCCCGGGCCTCGCGGCTCCGCGCCGGGGCCGAGGCCGGGACCAGCTCCGAGAGCCAGGGAGAAGTACCCGCCCGCGGATAGAACTCGACCCACTGCTGGAGATCCAACGGCATGACGGCGAGCTGTGTCACACCACCGTCCAGCAACCGCCCCAGCAGCGCGTTGCCCTCCGCCGGCGTCAGGCTGCCCGAGCCACGCTGGGCCAGCCGCGCCCCTCGGTTCGACTGGGCCGCCGCCAGACCCACCTCGGAGAAGGCACCCCAGTTGATGCTCAACCCAGGCAGACCCAAGCCCTGGCGGTAATGCGCCAGCGCATCCAGGAAGGCATTGGCGGCCGCGTAGTTGCCCTGCCCCGGCGCGCCAAACAGCGAGGCCGCCGACGAGTACAGCACGAAGAAGTCCAGCGGAGCCTCTCGCGTGAGGACGTGCAGGTTCCACCCGCCGAGCACCTTGGGCGCCATCACCCGACGGAAGCGCTCCACCGACTGTTGCAGCACGACACCATCATCCAGCACGCCGGCCGCGTGGAGGACGCCGCGCAGGGGAGGCAGCTCCTCGGCCAGCCGCGCGAGCACACCACCGAGCTGCTCCCGATCGGACACGTCCGCGCTGGCCACCACCACGCGAGCCCCGGCGGCCTGGAGGGCGTCCACGGCCTGCTGCTGCGCCGGTGTCAGCGTGGTGTCGCGTCCGAGCAACACCAGGTGCCTCGCGCCCTGCTCCACCATCCACCCCGCCACCGACAGGCCCAGCCCGCCGAGTCCGCCGGTGATGAGGTAGGTGCCCTCCGCCCTCAGCCTGCGGGCGCCCTCGGCGGGGACTCGGACACGCGCCGTCGTGTCACCCATGCAGAGCACGGCCGCGTCCGCCGCCTCCTCCTCGGTGGCGGTGCGCAGGGCCTCCACCAGTCGCAACGACCGCAGCTCCCCGGCCCGATGCGCCGCCACCACCTCTTCCCAGAGGACGGCGAGCCGATCGGGCTGACGGCGGGCGAGCCCCAGCATGTCCACGGCGAAGCAGGCCACGTTGGTCTCGCCCAGCCGCTCCCGCGCTCCTGATGCACGCAGATCGAGGACGCGGCCCCCCTCCCTCAACGTGGACAGGGCCTGCTCCACCTCCACCGCACCCGGTGCGATGACGACGACCTCCGCCTCCTCGCTCCCCGACTCCTCGAACACCTCCGCGCCCATGCGCCGGGCCAGGTCGAGGGCGACTCGGCCCGCACCGCGCCCGGTCCCGAGCACGCGCACGCGCTGGCCTCGCTCCACTCTCCCCAGGTGGTGGAGCGCGTACCAGACAGGCAGCACGGTGGCCGCGACCGCCGCGGCCTCTCGGGGCGACAGACTCCGAGGACGCACCGCCGTACACGCCACGGGGACCGTCACGTGCGAGCCCGACCCCGAGGCGACCAGGGCAATCCGCTCCTCTCCGAGCTCGATGCCTTGCACGCCCTCGCCGCGCGCCACCACCCTCCCGCTACAACCCAGAGGAGAGGGCACTCCCCGAGGCTGCCCCGGCAGGGCCGCCGCATCCACCTCCAGCTCGAGCTCACCCGGCCCGGGTGGACGCCGCTCGCAGGACTTCAGCTCCGGCCTCCCCTCCTCGGAGAACTCCACACGGAAGTCCTGCCCCTGCACAGGCACCATCGCCTCGTCCGAAGCAACGCCAGGCGAACCCCGCACCACGCGAGCCACATACCGGCCCTCCGCGCGCAGGGAGATCTCCTCCTCCGTGCTGGCCTCCAACAGCTCGCGCACCAGCGCCGCCACCGCGTCCCCCTGGTACAGCTTGGAGGAGAGATCCACGCGCGTGCATCGCAGCTCCGCGTGCTCGTTCGCGAGCGTGCGCCCCAGGCCCCACAGCGGTGCCTGCATCAGCCCCGCCAGCGAGCCCTCGCACACGCCTCGCGTCACCAGCCACAGCTTCGGCGCACTCGCGAGGCGGGCCCGGGACAGCGCCTGGACCAGGTGCAGAACGCCCCCGCAGAGCTCCCCCTCGTACTCATCAAGGGACTCGGGTGACAGCTCCTGTGACCGCGCGGAACCGGGCGCGGCCAGGACGATCACCCCTCGCGGCGCCACCCCCGCGCCAAAGGCCTCCTCCAGCACCCCGTCGAACGCCTCCGGCTGTCCCCCCTTCGAGTCCAGCGCGACGCGGAACACATCCTCGTGGTGCTCGCGCAGCAACGACTCGACCGCATCCTCCAGCTCGCCGCCCTGGCCCACCAGCAGCCAGCGCCCTTCCGGCGCCTGGCTCGTCGGCGACAACGGCGGCAGCACGGGAGCGGACCTCCACTCGAGCGAGAAGAAGAGCTCCTGCCCGCCGCGCCCGGCCTGCGAGCGATCCACCTGCTGCAACCTCAACCCGAGGGCTTCCACCCGCGGGCGGCCCGTCTCATCCAACAGCAGCAGGTCGAACTCGAGCCCTTCGCTCCGCGGGCGCTCCCGCCGCAGCCGCACGTGGCAGAAGACCTCCGTGCCGGGCGACTCGTGGAGCCGCAGGCACTCGAGCGAGACGGGGACGGCGGGGCCAGCGCCGCTCGCCACTCCCTCCTCGGCCACGGCCGCGGCCACCACCTGGAAGCAGGCATCCAGCAGCGCGGGGTGGAGCTTGTAGGCCCCGGCCCGCGCCATCAGTTGCTCCGGCAGACGCACGTGCCCCAGCGCCTCTCCCCGACCGCGCCAGAGCTGTCGCACGCCCTGGAAGGCCGGGCCGTAGGTGATGTCGTGCCGCGCCATCTCCTCGTAGTGCGCCCCCGAGGAGACCTCCTCGCGGCAGCGCTCGCGAATCCGCTCCAGAGACTCGGGAGCGTGCGTCGGAGACCCGCCCCCTGCCGGCCTGGCCCTGCCCGAGGCATGTACCATCCAGCCCGCCGCCGCGCCCTCCGTCTGGCTCGAGAGCTGGAACGAGAAGCCCTCCTCGCCCTCCTGGGTGAGCGCCGTCTGCACCGTGCGCACCTGGCCCTCGGGGAGCAGCAACGCCTCCTTGAAGGAGGTGTCCAGCAGCTCGTAGGCCGCGCCTCCGGAGGCCTCGTGTACCGCGGAGAGCGCCATCTCCAGCCAGGCGGCGCCCGGCAGAACGATCGCTCCACTCACGCGGTGATCCGCAAGGAAGGGAGGCTCGGCCGGACCGAGCGCCGACTCCCAGAGACGGGCCTCTGGCAGCAGGGCGGTAGAGAAGGAGGTCCCCAGCAACGGATGGGCCGAGGCACCAGCGCGCACCAGCCTGCCCCTCCCGGCCGTGGAGGGCTCCACGTCCAGCCAATGCCGCTCGCGCTGCCACGGGTAGGTGGGCAGGGACACGCGACGCCGCTTCTCCGGGTGCAGCCGGCGCCAGTCCACGTCGCACCCGCGCGTGTACAGCGCCCCCAGCGAGGCGAGCAGCTCGGGCCACTCCTCCTGCTCCCGACGCAGGCTCGGTACCGCCAGCCCCCGCCCGGAGTCCTCCCCCTCCGCGAGCATCGCCTCCACGAAGGGCAGGAGAATGGGGTGCGGGCTCAGCTCGACGAAGAGCGTGTGCCCGTCCTTCATCAACCGCTGCACGGAGT
>QKJM01001016.1 GCA_003249315.1 Archangium sp. | reverse complement strand
ACTTGTGAAACTCCGCCCGCGCCCACCCCGATGTGACCGGTCCGCCACCTCTCTGTTGACTTCCTCGCGCCGGGCGGCGAGACCCGGCTTCAATTCCCGTCTCGCTCCCTCCAGGATCGAGGCGAAGACAACCTCAGGAGCATTCCATGGGCACGATGAAGTTCGAGGTCCCCCACTCCCTCCCGAAGGACGAGGCGAAGCAGCGCGTCGACCAGCTCCTCAAGTACTGGCACGGCAAGTACGGAATGAAGACCGAGTGGTCCGACCACAGCGGGAAGATCTCCGGCAAGATCATGGGCATCACCATCGAGGCCGACTTCACCATCGCCGACACCGCCGTCCAGGGTGAAGGGACGGATCCCGGCATGCTCCTGCGCGGCAAGGCCAAGAGCTACCTGCAGGAGAAGTTCAGCAGCGTGCTGGATCCCAAGAAGAGCCTCGACGACGTGACGCGCGGGCTCGCGTAGCGCCAGGGACTACGGCGCCTCCTCCAGCGCGGCGAGCGCATAGCGCGCCGCGCGGGAGATGGACTCGGCCGAGTCCGGGAGATCCGGGTAGTGACCGGCCAGCGGGCGCTGGGAGAAGCGGAGCTGGGAGATGGCATTGCGGTAGCTGCGTCGGGCGGCCTCATGGTCCACCAGTCGCTCGTGTACCTGCGCCACCAGGTAATGACCGATCGCCAGGGTGGGCTCCAGGAAGAGCGCCTTTCCCAGCTCCGAGCGCGCCGCGACGAGATGCCCGGCCTGCAGCTCCGCCAGGCCGCCGAACACCCGCGCCTCCACGCATAGCGGCTCGCGGGCGATGGCCTGTGCGAAGGTCTCGCGAGCGTCCTCGACGCGGCCCGTCAACGAGTAGAGGTTCCCCAACGTCAGCAGTCCGTCCAGGTGACCCGGCTCGTCCGCCAGGAGATGCTCCAAGGTGGACACGGCGGATACGAAGTCCCCGCGCTCGATCATCCGAACCGCCGCATTCAGCCGCTCCTCCGGAGACAGCTTCAGGGAGCGCGAGGGCCGCCTGGGCTTGGACTTGGGCTCCCTCGGTGGCTCGACCTTCACGGTGGGAACCTCCACCGTCCGTTGCACCGCGGGGGACACCTCCAGCGTCTCGCGCAGCGACCGGGTGGCAGGCAGCACCGCGGGGCCCTCCTCCACCGTCGTGGACGAGCTCTGCGTCTGGATCACAGGGAGCTCGAAGAAGCTCATCGGCCGAATGCCGGGCCTCGGCTCCGCGAGATCCTTCGGTCGCCGATACACGAAGGCCCCATCCACCTCCACCATCTCGAAGCGATCGTAGACCTTGAACAGGCTCTCCGAGTACCCCAGCAACAGCAGACCACCTGGCCGCAGTGCCGTCAGGAAGCGGTCCATCAGCGCGCGGATGGTGGGCAGATCGAAGTAGATGATGACGTTGCGGCAGAGGATGAGATCCAACGACTCCGGCTGCACCTTGTCGAAGGAGGCGACGGCGAGGTTCTGCCCGTCGAAGCGGACGTAGTCCTTGAGCAGGGGGGCGACCTCATACCCGTCCTCCACCGGCCGGAAGAAGCGATTGCGACGCTCCTGGGACATACCGGCGAGGCGCCGCGCGGAGAAGCGCCCCTGCCGGGCGGCCTCCACCGCGGCGACGTTCAGATCCGTGGCCCACAGATCCACCTCGATGGAGAGCGCCCCCAGCTCCACCAGCACCATGGCCAGGCTGTAGGGTTCCTCGCCGGTAGCGCAACCGGCGGACCAGATGGACACCTTGCGGTATTCCCGCCGCGCCCTCTGCAGCGCCTCCGGGAGGATCCGCTGCTCCAGCGCCTGGAACTGCTTGGGATCGCGGAAGAACTCCGTGTGCCCCACGGTGACCAGCGGCAGCAGGGCGCGCAGCTCGTTCTCGTCGGAGCGCAGCCGCCGGAGGTACTCTTCGGGGTCCACCACGCCCATGAGCGGCATGCGCGTGGAGAGCGCCAGACGGAGGCTGTGGTAGCCGTCCGGGGTGATCTTCAACCCCGCCCGCTCCAGCAGGAGGGAGGCGAGCTGCTGCAGGGCCCTCGAGGTCACCGTCAGCACTCCTCCACCCATTGAACGAGGGTCGGACCGATCTGTTCGAGCGGAAGCACCTCGTCGGCGGCGCCGATCCGTACTGCCTCCCTGGGCATGCCGTAGACGACACAGGTGGTCTGATCCTGGGCGATGGTGCGTCCGCCCCGCTCGCGGATCTCCTTCAACCCGCGGGCGCCGTCACGGCCCATGCCGGTGAGGATGACCCCCAAGGTGCGCTGACCGAAGGACTCCGCCGCCGACGTCAGCAGCACGTCGCACGAGGGACGGAAGCCGCGCACCGGAGGACTCGACTCCAGCGACAGCACCCCGCCAGGGTGAACCTGCAGGTGCGAGCCCGAGCGCGCGATGTAGACGGAGCCGGGCACCATCGTCTCCCCATCCGAGGCCTCCTGCACACGCAGCGTCGTCTCGGAGCCGAGCCACTGGGTCAGCCCCTCGGTGAAACCATCGCTGATGTGCTGACAGATGCAGACCGGCGCAAGGAAGTTCCTGGGCAGCATTCGCAGCAGCACCGAGAGGGCCTTGGGTCCCCCCAGCGACGCGGCGATGGCCACCAGCGGGTAGGGAGCATCGCCCTCGGAGGGACGCTCACGGCAGGGACTCGGTGCCTGCACGTGGCGCGACACCCGCACCTCCGCCAGCATCATCAGCTTGCGCCCCACCATGTGCCAGAAGTCGGGCCCGGGCTCCGCGGGCCGCTCCACCACGTCCACCGCCCCGTAGGCCAGCGCGTGGAAGGCCTCCGCCCCGGAGAGCACTCCTGGATGCAGCGCGAGCACCGGCACCGGCCTCTCCGCCATCACCCTTTCGATCGCCTCGAGCGCGGCGTTCGCCGTCAGGTCCACCAGCACCACGTCCGGGTGCAGGCGCTGCACCGTCTCCAGCGCCTCGGAGAAGCCGCACACCCCTCCCGCCTGGGCGAGCACCACCCCATCGAACAGGCCCTTCAATGGCACGCGGAAGCCATCCCCCACGAGCAGTACCCGGTATGCGGATGCCCCGACCTCCACGTGCCTCCCTCCTCTAGGTCAGACGATCGATCGTCTGCGCCAGGCTCTCCACGCCCAGCTCGCCCTTGATCAGATACGCATCCGCTCCCGCATCGGCCCCGCGACGCCTGTCCTCCGGCGACGCGAGCGAGGAGAGGATGATCACGGGGATGCGCGCCAGCCCCGGCGTGGACTTCAACCGCTTGGTGAGCGAGAAGCCGTCCAGCCGTGGCATCTGCACGTCCGTGAGGATGAGATCGTACGTCTGCGCCGAGGCCTTGGAGAAGCCCTCCTCGCCGTCCTGCGCCTCCTCCACGCTATGGCCCAGCGCCTTGACGAGCGCGGACTCGGTGGCGCGCGCGATGGGCGAGTCGTCCACCAGCAGCACCCGCAGACGCTTGGAGGCAGGCGACTGGGTGACGGGCCGCGCCATGCGGCGCACCTCACCCATGATGTCCGGCACGTGCAGGAGCACGGCGATGCGGCCGTCCTCCAGCGCGGCGGTGCCGGCGATGAAGGGGGCGCCCTTGAGGAAGTCACCGCCGCAGGGCTTCACCGCCACCTCGCGCTCGTCCACGAAGCCGTCCACCACCAGCGCGGCGAGATCCTCTCCGTGGCGCACCACCACCGCGGGCGGCTTGTCGAAGCGGTTGCCTCCGTTGACGCCCAGCAGCGGCCCCAGCCCCACCAGCGCGGTGGGCTTGCCCCGGTGCTTCACCGCCAGGGTGCCGAAGACCTCCATCCGGTCCTCCGGCTTCACCCGCATCACCGCCACCACGTCCGCCGCCGGCATGCCGTAGACGTCATCGCCCAGGCGGATGAGCAGCACCTTCATCAGCGCCAGCGACTGCGGCAGGCGCAGGGTAGTGGTGGTGCCGCGTCCCTGACGACTGACGAGCCCCACCGAGCCACCCAGCGACTCCACCTTGCGCTTGACGACGTCCATGCCCACACCGCGGCCGGAGATGTCGGTGATCTCCTCGCGCGTGGAGAAACCGGGGCGGAAGATGAGCTCGAGGGCCTCGCGCTCGGACAGGGCGGCGGCCTGCGCCTCGGAGATGAGGCGCTTTCGGATGGCCACCTCCCGCAGCTTCTGCGGATCGATGCCGCGGCCGTCGTCGTCCACCTCGATGCTCAACATGTCGCCGTCGGCGCGGACGCGGATGCGCAGCCGACCCGCGTGGGGCTTGCCCAGCATGCCGCGCTCGTCCGGCGACTCCAGCCCGTGATCCACCGAGTTGCGCAGCAAATGCACCAGCGCATCCCGCACGTCCGCCAGCATGGAGCGATCCACGCCCAGGTCGGCGTTCTCGATGACGAGCTCCACCTCCTTACCCTGGCTGCGCGCGATGTCGCGCACGGCGCGGGGGAAGGCGTCGAAGACGGTGGACAGCGGCACCAGCCGGGCCTCGGCCACATGGTCCGCCATGTTGACCAGGTTGCCGTGCAGCGTGTTGATGCCGTCCCCGTTGCGGCGCGCGAAGCGGAAGGCATCGTCGCGCAGCATGTGCAGATCGCTCTCGATGCGCTCCAGCTCGCCACGCACCTCGTCGGGAACCACCACATGATCGGCCAGCCGGAGGAACCGATCCCCCAGCCGCGAGAAGCGCTGCAGCAGCGACTCGGCCTCGGAGGCGCGCAGCCGGCCACGGGCGCTCTCCACCAGCAGATCTCCCGCCAGCAGACCAAGTGAGTCGAGCACCTCGACGTTCACCCGGATGCTGCGATCCGCGAGGGCCGAGCGGGTCGGGTGATGCTCGTCATGGTGCCCGTCTCCTGCCTTGGAGGCGGCCGGAGGCGGCGCGGCCGGAGGCGGCGGAGCGGCGCTGGCGGGCGCGGGAGGCGCAACGGGCGGAGCCGGGGCCACCGGAGGTACCGAAGGCACCGCGCCGGACGAGGGCGCCTTGGCACCGGACGAAGACGCCTTGGCGCCGCTCAGGGGCGGCACCGCCTGCCCGGAAGCCGCGGAGAGCGCCTCGCACATCTCCTGCGTGGACGGCGAGCCCGTCTGGGCCAGGTCCATGTCCTCCAGCAGATCCGCGATGACGTCACAGGCCCGCAGCAACAGGTCCGTGGCCACCTCGGTCGCCGTCCTGCCGTCGCGCTCCGCGCGCAGCACATCCTCGGCCGCGTGCGCGATCTGCCCGATGGCGGCCAGGCCCAGCATGCGGGCCTCTCCCTTCATCGTGTGCAGCTCGCGCGCGACCTCATCCGCCGCCTGATCCGCGGTGGGCTTCTCGAGATCGAGAACCCCTAGTTGGATCTTCTGGAGACGATCCGCGCTGACCTCCTGGAACTTCGACAGGAGGGACTTCTTGAGGGCATCGGTATCCATGACCGGAGGGCGTCACCAGGGTGGCACAAACCGCCCCGGAATGCCCCCTCCCCTCCCTTGTCAGTCGGCCTTGAAGCGCTTGTTGAGTTCCGCCAGACGACCCGCGAGCTGCGAGAGCTCGGCGGCCGCACCCGTGGACTGCTTGGAGGCCTGGGTGGTCTGACGCGTCACGTCCTCGATCTCCGCCATGGAGGCCACCACCTGCTCGGTGGCCGTCCGCTGCTGCTGGGTGGCGAGATTGATCACCCGGGCGGCATCGCTCGTCTCCTGCACGCCGGCGAGGATGCCCTCCACCGCCTGCGCCGCCACCGCGCCCAGCTTCTCGCCGGACTCCGTGGCCGACTTGGAGGCATCCGCCGCCGTGCCGGCCGCGGCCGTGGCCTCGCGGATCTCGGTGATCAGGTTCTTGATCTCCTTGGTGGACTCCATGACGTTCTCCGCCAGGCGGCGCATCTCCGCGGCCACGATGGAGAAGCCCTTGCCCGCCTCACCGGCGCGGCTGCCCTCGAGCGCGGCGTTGAGCGCGAGCAGATCCGAGCGGTCGGCGATCTCGTCGATCACCTCCACCACGGTGCCGATGCGCTCCACGCGCTTGGACAGCTTGGTGATGGAGTCGGCCACGGCCACCCCGTCACTGCGGATCTGCTGCATGGCCTGGATGAACTCACCGATGGCGCCCCGGCCGGCTCGCGCCGCGCCCAGCGTCTCCTCGGCCACGCGCGCCACGCTGCCCGCGTTCTCCGCGATCTGCGCGGAGGCGTGCTTGAGCTCCTCCATGGTGGCGGTCGTCTCGTGGATGGCCGCGGCCTGCTCGGTGGAGGACGTCTCGTGCTGGGTGGAGGCGGCGAGCACCTGGTTGGCGGAGGAGGAGAGCCGCAGGACGGCCTCGTTCATCTCCCTCACGAAGGTGCGCTGCGTCTCGATCACCTTGCCGAAGCCCTCGAGCAGGGGCACGAGCTGGGGATCCTCGGTGGTGGTGTTCCACTGGGAGAGATCGCCCTCGCGCACCAGGGAGCTCAGGGCGTCGATGGCCTGATCGATCTCATGGGCGGCCACCTGCTTGCGGTGCTCGGCGGAGGCGTGGCGCTCCAGAAGCTGGTTGATGAGCTGGCCCACGTCGGCGACGGAGTCGTCCAGGGCGTCATTCGGTACACGCGCGCCCAGGTTGCCGGCCAACACCGCGAGCACGGTATCCGCGATGGGCTTGAGCGGAGCAGGAACCTTCTTGGCGCCGCGAGGGGCCTCCGCGGGGACAATCTCGTTCTTCGGGTCCAGGGACATTGCCTTCAGTGCCTTCCTTGAGCCTTCAAGGTTTCTACAAGATCGATGAGCAGGATGGGGTGCGCCTCGTCAGCTTCGAGGAACACGCCGATCGCATAGGACGCGGCGGCGGCCGCGGGGGGCATGCGCCGCAGTTGGAAGAGAGGTATGGGCCGCACGCCTCGGATGGCATCCACCTTGAGGTGGGCCTCTCCCTCCGGCGTGTCGAAGACGAGCACCCGCCCCCCGCGCCGCAGAGAGCCCAGGCCCGGCTGGACGAAGTCCTCGGGGTGGGAGCGATCGATACGCAGCACCTGCGAGGCGTCCGTGCCATAGACGGTGTCGCCGACATCGAAGAACAGGACGTCAACCTCCGAGAGAGGATCGGCCGAGAATTCGTCGATCATCTCACCACCGCGCGCTGCCTCGCGCTCTGCAGCAGCTTGGGGAAGTTGAGCAGCGCCAGGGCATCCTGGGGCGAGGCACCCTCGCAGATACCGAGCAGGTGCTCGACGGCGGCATCCCCGCCCACTGGAGGGGGGAGGATGTCGGCCACGGGCAGCCGGCGCAGGCCGAGGACGGCATCGGCGACCACCCCGACCGTGTAGCTCCCGCTGGTCCCGAGGAAGAGGCGGGTACGAGAGCCGACGCGGGCCTCTCCCTTTCCAAGGAAGCGCAAGATATCCATCACGGGAATGACCTGCCCCCGGTGGCCTGTCACACCCAGGAGGAACGACGGAGAGCGAGGCAGCGGAGTGAGGAGACCGGCCTGGATGACCTCGAGGACGTTCTCGCTGGGCACACCGAGGCGGAGCTCTCCGGCGCGGAAGCAGAAGAATTCCTGCTCTGGCCGGGCCTGGCCTGCAACAGCACGGTCTGGCGCCACCAGGAGCGCACGCTGAAGGGGGGTCGTGGTCAAGGCACCAAAGTATCCGGAGCCGGGCCGAGGGGGTCAAGGGCGGACCGAAATCACATGGTCCGAGCCCTCTCAACGGTGTAGGGTGGGAGCCGTATTCCTGAGGAGGCAGATGTCGCGCGTACTGGTCATCGATGACAGCCCGATGCTGGTGGAACTCACCGTGCGGGCACTCTCTGCGGCGGGTTACCAGGCCACCGGGGCAACGGACCTGGCGAGCCTCGACCAGAAGCTCACCGAGGGACCGTTCTCGCTCATCTTGATGGACGTCAACATGCCGGAGATGTTCGGCGATGACGTCGTCGAGTACCTCCGAACCCAGAAAAACGTGACGTCCAAGCTGGTGCTCTACTCGGACATCTCCGAGGAGGAGTTGGCCTCCAAGACGAGGAACTCTGGAGCGGATGGGTACATCCTCAAGAGCGGAGGCCTGGAGGCGGTGCTGGGAGGGGTGATGCGCATCGTCGGTGCGCCGCCGGCCCGGGTAGCTGCCCCGACCCAGCCTCCCCCGGCAGCCCGCCCACCAGCCGGCCCCCCGGCTGCTCGCCCGCCCATGGCACGTCCCCCGGGCGCGGCCCCCACGGCCCGCCCGTCCGGTCCGGTCCCCGTGGCTCGCCCGTCTGGCCCTGTCCCAGCGGCTCGCCCATCCGGCCCGGTTCCGACAACACGCCCCTCCGGTCCGGTCCCTGCGACTCGCCCGTCCGGCCCTGTCCCTGTGGCTCGTCCATCCGGTCCGGTCCCTGCGGCTCGCCCTCCCGGGGTGCCACCCGTGGCAGCCCCCTCGGGTACGGGACCGATGGCCCGCCCGTCCGGCCCTGTCCCGGCGGCTCGCCCCCCCGGGGGAGCACCGATGGCCCGTCCGCCAGGAACGGCTCCGATAGCCCGTCCTCCGGGAGGAGTTCCGCCCCAGGCCGTGACACCTCCCCGCGTGGCGCCCACGACCCAGACACAGGGGGTGGCCGGCCCGCGTGCGCCCGCCCCGGGTCAGTCCCCCATGCCGCGTCCGGCTGCCCAGGCTCCTCGTGCGCCCGCTCCGATCGCGACGCAGGCGACGCCTCCCGTGCCCCGGAGCCCGACTCCGGCGCCCCGCCCCACCGCGGCTCAGGCGGCCCCCTCGGCGCCTCCTGTGGCTCCGTCCACGCCCGCCTCCACAGCATCTCCGGCGCCCTCTACGGCTCCGTCCGCGCCGACGGCCGCTCCTGCACCCGCTCAGGCCGCGCCCGCGACCTCGCCGACGTCGTCCTCTCCGGCTGCGCCCACGCCGACAGCCCCGGCACCCGCTCAGGCCGCACCTGCACCCGCGCAGGCCGCACCGGCCATGGGAGGCTTCCCCGCCGCTCCGATGACGAAGTCGGGCAAGAAGCCGCGCATCCTCATCGTCGATGACAGCGAGATGACGGCGCGCATCATCGAGGCGGACCTCGTAACCAAGGGCTTCGAGGTACACATCGCCGACTCCGCGGACAAGGCGACGAAGATCATCCTCAAGAAGCAGACGCGCCCGGATCTGGTGCTGCTGGACGTGCGCATGCCCAACGTGAACGGCGAGCAGTTCTGTCGCTTCATCAAGAGCAACAGCCTCTTCAAGGGCATCAAGGTGCTGCTGTGCTCCGGCGAGAACGTCGAGGAGTTGCAGCGCATCTGCCGGGAAGCCGGCGCCGATGGCTACGTGCCCAAGGACGCAGTGCTGGGCAACCTCGTGGCCAAGGAGCTCGATCCCGTGGCTCCTCCGTCCGAGTAGCTCACGGTGGACACGGTGAGGATGGGTAATCCCTCACCCTAGCCCTCTCCCAGAGGGAGAGGGGACCTACACAGTAGGCCACGGGTATGGCCCTCTCCCTCTGGGAGAGGGTCGGGGTGAGGGATTGCGCCCCCCCGCCCCCTACCGCTTCCGCGCGCCCGCGGCGTTCTTCCGCTCGCTCAGGCCGCGCGCGAAGTTACCGATGATCAGCCCCGGCCGCGCCGCCTTCAGCCGACGCAGCAGCTCGCTGATGCCCACCGGCTCTCCTCCCGCCCCCTGCTCGCGCGCCACCTCCAGGTACTGGATCGGATCGATGCACAGCGAGCGCGTCTGCACCTGATCCACCTCGTACTTCCGCACCAGCCGTTCCAGCGCCTCCACCTCTCCCTCGCGATCCGTCACCCCCGGGAAGAGCAGCAGGTTGAGCGCCAGGTACGCGCCGCGCTCGCGCGCCAGGGCGATGGAGCGCTCCACGTCCTCCCAGCCGTACTTCACCGGCTTGTAATAGGCCTCGTACAGGCCCTTCGAGGCCGAGTTCAGCGACACGCGGATCGCATCGAGACCGGCGTCGAAGAGGGCCTCGAGCCCCTGGGTGAGGCTGGCGTTGGTGTTGATGTTGATGGAGCCGCGCGAGGTGTGCTCGCGCATGTAGCGGATGGACTCGGCGATGAACTTCCACCGGGTGAGGGGCTCGCCCTCGCAGCCCTGGCCGAAGCTGACCATGGTGCGACCGGGGGCGTGCTCCAGGTGGTAGAGGCCGATCTCCCCCATCTCCTTCGCGGAGGGACCGTCGTCCATGCGCTCGTGCGAGGCGGGAGGCCCGTCCGCGGGCTGATCCGAGATGCACCCCACACAGCGCGCGTTGCACATCACCGAAGCGGGGATGGCACCCTCGTCGCGCACGTAGAAGATGTTCTGCGAGGTGAAGCACCGGTACAGCAGGGCGCACGTCTTGAGCTGTGAGAGCACCCGGTTGCCCGGGAAGCGCGCCATGTGGGCCTCCACCAGCTCCTTCAGCTCGGGGGTGGAGTAACGCTCCGGCTCCCAGTGCGAGCGGGTGTCGGTGTGCAGGGCCCAGACGACGGGGCCCTCCCCCACCCAGGCGGCGGCCGTGTAGGCCCACTGGGGGAGGATGGGACCGTCCGCCTTCAGCTCTCCGGGGAGGAAGGTGCGGGTGTAGCCCGGAGGCAGCACCGCCCCCACCGCGGTGGGCACGAAGGTCTTCCCGTTCACCTTCATCTCGCGCACCAGCTCCAGCTCGCCGGTGTCGGGGTTGAGGCCCACCGGCAGGCGGCCTGGCAGGTGGACGAGCTTCGCGTCCCGAGGCAGGGGGATGGGCTTGCCCTGGGGCGGGACGAGCTCCTCGCCGCTGCGCAGGGTGGCGAGCAGGTAGGGATGCTCCATCACCCGGCCCTTGGGGTCCGCGAAGAGGAGCTTGGGTACCGGATTCATGCTCCAGTCAACTATCACCGAAGGCCGTCCCTTTCGCCTCCTTTTGCCTTGCCGGGGCGCGTCTTGACTTCCTTTTCGGGCCCCTCCTAGCTTCCGCACGCCTATTTTTGGTCCCTCTTCCGGAGGCAGGTTCTGTGATTGTCGGAGTCCCCAAGGAGATCAAGACCCGCGAGTACCGTGTCGGCATGGTGCCCGCAGGCGTCCATGCGCTGACCAGCGCCGGCCATACCGTCCTCATCGAGACGAATGCCGGCGTCGGCTCCGGCATCCCCGACTCGGAGTACGTACGCGTCGGCGCACGCATCGTCCCCTCGGCGGACGAGGTGTGGAAGAGCGCCGAGATGATCGTCAAGGTGAAGGAGCCGATCGCCCCCGAGTACGAGCGCATCCAGCAGGGGCAGATCATCTACACCTACTTCCACCTGGCCGGGGTGGATCCGGAGCTCACCCGCACGCTGGTGAAGAAGCGCGCCGCGGCGGTGGCCTACGAGACGATCCAGCTCGAGGACGGCAGCCTCCCGCTGCTCAAGCCGATGAGCGAGGTGGCCGGGAAGATGGCCATCCAGGTGGGCGCCGCGAGCCTGGAGAAGGCCCACGGAGGCAAGGGCATCCTCCTGGGCGGCGTGCCGGGCGTGCGTCGCGGCCGGGTGGTCATCCTCGGCGGCGGCGTGGTGGGTACCTGCGCAGCCAAGGTGGCCGTGGGCATGGGCGCCGAGGTCACCCTCCTCGACATCAACATCGAGCGCCTCACCTACCTGGATGACGTCTTCCTCGGCCGGGTGTCCACCCTGGCCTCGGACACCGAGAGCATCACCCGTGCCGTGCGCGAGGCGGATCTGGTGGTGGGCGGCGTCCTCATCCCCGGCGGCAAGGCCCCCAAGCTCGTCCCCGAGGCCCTCGTCGCCGAGATGAGCCCCGGCTCCGTGGTGGTGGACGTGGCGGTGGATCAGGGTGGCTGCATCGAGACCTGCGTGCCCACCACCCATGACAACCCCACCTTCGTCAAGCACGGCGTCGTCCACTACTGCGTGGCCAACATGCCCGGCGCCGTGCCGCAGACCTCCACCTACGCCCTCACCAACACCACCCGCCCCTACTCCCGGAAGATCGCCGACATGGGTCTGGTGGAGGCCATCAAGTCCGACAGGGCCCTCGCCCGCGGGTTGAACACCTACGATGGCCACGTCACCTACGAGGCCGTGGCAAGGGATCTGGGTTACTCCTACCTCCCCATCACCGACGCCATCGCGCAGAAGGCCGCGCGCTAGCGCTCCTTCCCGCCTCTTCACGGCGGAAGCTTCCGAAAAAAATTCGGAAATAAATGCTTCCGCCGTGCGTCCTCCTTCCGCCGGGGCAACCGTGCAAGCAGCCCCGGCAGACGATGCGTCGTTGCCCGGTCTGTTTCCATGCATACATTGCCGGGTAGGTAACGACCCATTCGCCTGTTATTTCGGGCCTTTGGAAGGCGGGAGCATGCTGGACTTCAGGCAAAACAACCGGACAAAGCAGGAATTCGAGGAACTGGCCCTGGCCCACCTCGATCCACTGTACTCCGCGGCCCTGAGGCTGACGAAGAACGAGCGGGACGCCGAGGATCTGGTGCAGGACACCTGCATGAGGGCCTACCGCTTCTTCGACAAGTTCGAGCGGGGCACCAACATCAAGGCCTGGCTCTTCAAGATCCTCACCAACACCTTCATCAACCGCTACCGGCGGAAGGTGAAGGAGCGCAGCGTGGTGGAGGGCGTGGAGCGGGAGGCAGTACACGAGCGCTTCGTGAGCCGGGACGCGACGGACTTCGCGGCCAACCCCGAGCAGTACTTCTTCGACCGGCTGCTGTCGGATGATGTACTCCGCGCCATCGACGCGCTGCCCATCGACTTCCGGCTGGTGGTCATCCTCGCGGACCTCCAGGAGTTCTCCTACAAGGAGATCGCGGAGATCCTCGAGTGCCCCGTGGGGACGGTGATGAGCCGGCTCTTCCGAGGGAGGAAGCTGCTGCAGAAGACGCTGCGGGAGTACGCTGAGGGGACGGGTGTGCTGCGGCCCGAGGGAGGCGAGGCGGTGGTCGCCGCGGGGGCGGGAGGCGGAAACAGCCCCGCGAGCCTCGAAGAGTACAGGCGCAGGAAGAAGGCGGGGTAGATCGAGGTTGAGGGGCCCGGAATAATAATTCAAGGGCTCCAAACCCCATGCCCTCCACGAGCACCATGACCTGCCAGGAACTCGAAAAGTTTCTCTACCCGTACCTCGATGGAGAGTTTCAGCCCGAGGAGCGGCTGGAAGTGGAAGCGCACCTGAGCCGTTGCCCCGCGTGCGCGCAGCGGGTGCATGAGGAGGCACGGATGCAGCAGGCGCTGCGCCGGGCCGCACGGGAAGCGGTGGAGGGAACCCGCGCCCCCGCCTCGCTGCGCGCCGGTCTCCGCGAGGGGCTGCGGCGGGAGCAGCGTCGCACCCGGCAGTGGCAGTGGGCACGGGCGAGCGCGGCGGCGCTGGTGGTGGTGGCCTCCGGAGGGGTGTGGATGGCCCTGCAACCGGAGCAGCACCAGCGCTTCATGGAGGACGCGGCGCGGCGGCACGCGCGCAAGCTGCCGGTGGAGATCGCGGGCGGCTCGCACGAGAACGTGGAGGCCTGGTTCGATGGCAAGCTGGATCACCGCGTCCAGGTGCCCCGCCTGCCCAATGTCCGGCTCTCCGGGGCACGCATCTCCAATGTGACGGACCGCCCCGCGGCCTACATCAGCTACGAGCGCACGCCAGAAGCGGAGGGCGCGCCGGCCCGACGGATCGGCCTGTTCGTCTTCGACGACTCGCACCGCGAGGTCGAGGCCCCTCCCCTGCCCTCCGTGCAGGTGGGCTCCAGCCTCGGCTACAACGTGGCCGTCTGGCGGGACCAGGAGATCGTCTACGAGCTGGTGACGGACCTGGACGAGACGGACATCCGCCGGATGCTCGCCGAGCAGAAGCTGCCCGCGCCCCGTCCCTCGCGGCCCGTGGGCCCGGACGTCCGCGCGATGCCAGTGTCCCTGGAGCACTGAGCCCGCCGCGGCGCGGCTGCCCGCTCGAAGGGTGGCCCGCGCTCCTCCTGGGCCCGCCCGCCGGGAAAACCCCCTGGACCGAAGATTGACGCTCCCCGGAGGCGCCGATAGCCTCCTGGTCGACACTTCCACCTTCGCCGTTCCCTGTGCACTGGCGCAGGGCGCGCATGCCCTTCTCCAGGTCCGGCATCCCGTCCATGTCCAAGAACATCCTCATCGTCGAAAGTGACACCTCCCTCTCCGCGACCTTGCGCCAGGCCCTCGAGGGCCGTGGCTTCACGGTGCAGGAGACCACCGACGGAAAGGGGAGCGTGGAGCTGATCCGTCGTGAGCGGCCGGATCTGGTGGTGCTGGCGGTGGATCTCTCCGCCGGACAGAACGGCTACCTCCTCTGCGGCAAGCTGAAGAAGGATGATGAGCTGAAGACCACCCCCATCATCATCACCGGCAACCCGGACGGCTTCGCGCAGCACCGCAAGCTGAAGGCGCACGCGGACGACTACGTGGCCAAGCCGGTGAACCCGGACGAGCTGGTGGAGCGCGCGGGCGGGCTGATCGGCTTCCCCGAGCTGCCCGTCGGTGAGGTGATGGACGACGGCCTGTCCCTGGACGGGCTGGACGGACTGGGCGAGGAGCCGGTGCAAGGCGAGGAACTGGCGGAGCTGGCCATCGAAGGCGAGCCGCTGGACAGCCCGGGTGACGAGCTGTCCATGCTCGACAATGCCTTCGGGGACAGCTCCTTCGGCGACACTTCCTTCGAGGACAGCTCCTTCGGCGACACCTCCTTCGGGGACACCTCCTTCGGGGACACCTCCTTCGGCGACACTTCCTTCGGGGACGACTCGGCGGACATGTTGGCGCCGGCCAGCTTCGAGGAGCCGGTGGAGGCCCCTCCGGAGGCGATCTCCACGGAGGAGGACTTCTCCGGGCTCGACAGCCTGGGCGGAGATCCCGAGAGCGCGCTGGACTCGCTCGGGTCGGACGACGGCTTCGGCGGCTTCGATGAGGAGCAGGAAGAGAAGACGGTGATCGGCTACATGCCGACGGCCCCCGCCCCGGCGCCAGCCAGGACGCCCACGCCCGCCCCGGTGGCCCGCGCGGCACCTGCCCGACCGAGCCCGCTGACGACCCCTCGGGCGACGGCCAGCACGCCCGCCTCGACGTCCCCGGCGGACGCCGCCGAGCTGCGCACGCTGCGCACGCGCGTGGCCGAGCTGGAGAGCGCACTGGAGGACGCACGCAACCAGGCCAGCAACTCGGAAGGCCGCATACACGAGCTGGAGACCGAGCTGGAGGCCAGGTCCACGGAGCTGGAGACGGCCCGCTCGAACGTCGGCAGGAATGATCAGGCCACCTTCGCGCTGCGCGAGGCGGCCAACCGGAAGGACAAGGAGATCCTCCGGCTCAAGAGCGAGCTGAACCAGAAGGATCAGGAGATCGTCGAGCTGCGGGACAAGCAGCTCGAGCTGGAGCAGCAGGCCAACGGGGCATCGGATGAGATCGCCCGACGGGATGCGCAGCTCAAGATGCTGCAGGCGAAGGCGGAGCAGCTCGCGGCCGGGAATCGGCGGACGGAGCAGCAGCTCGCGGCGAGCAAGGAGGAGGCGCGAGGCGCCACGGCCCGGGCGGCGGCGTTGGAGGCCGAGGTGGAGCAGTTCCACGCCCACCAGGGCGCGCTGCAGGCGGAGGCCGATGAGCTGCGCGCGCGGGTGGAGCAGCTCGACGCGGAGCTGGCGGCCGTGAGAGGCGAGGCGGACGAGCTGCGCGCGCAGCTCGAGCAGACGCACGCGGAGCTGGAGTCGGTGAGAGCGCAGGCGAACCAGGAGTCCGAGACGCTGCGCCAGCGAACGACCGAGCTGGAGGACGCGGTCGCGCGCAACGAAGATCGGGTGGCGCGGCTGTACACGCGGATCAAGTCCGACGAGAAGCTGCGCGAGCGCACCAAGAAGGCCCTGGCCATCGCCACGCAGCTCCTGGAGGAGCAGCCGGAGCTCCAGGGCGACGAGGAAGCCGTCGCCTGAGGAACCACCCTCTCCCCTCGGGAGAGGGACGGGGTGAGGGTTCCACGGGCCCGGAGTTGAACTCCGCGGCCCCCTCCCCCGAGCAACCGCCCTACTTATCGTCCTTCTTGGGCTGGTTCTTCTTCTCGATGAACTTCTTGGCCATGCCCTGGAGGGTAGCGGGCACGTTGCGATCCTTGGCGAGATCCTTGATGTCGCCCTCGCGCAGGGTGCCGAGGAACTTCATGCCGATGGTGAGGGGCAGCTTGGGGTTCTTCAGCAGGGCGAGCTTGATCTGGTAGTTCTTCGTCCACTCGCGGTTGCCGTAGATGATGCGCAGCACCTCCTCGTTGACGGCCTTGTTGCTGGCGCAACTGAGGACCTCGCCATCGGTGATGCGCGGGCTGCGGATGACGGCGGTGCAGACGAGCTTGTTGCTGTCGCGGATGAGGATGGAGCGCGCCTCCTTGTTGCCCAGGGTGGCGAGCTTGATCTTCTCCGAGATGGTCATCTTCAAGATGCGCTGGGTGACGCTGAGGCGCTTGCCCTCCTCCTCCGGGGTGGCGGCCTCCTCCTTCTCCACGGGCTTCTCGTCCTTGAGCTCTTGGAGGAGCTCCTCGGCGGAGGGGCCGGGCTCCGGGGGCGGAGCGGCGACGGCCTGGGGCCCGAGGATGCGGACACGAGCGGCCTGCATCTGGGGTACGTCGGAGATGACCACGCCGCTGCGCACGGCGAAGTCGCAGGTGTTGTCCACGAGGGAGGCGCGGGCGTTGGGATTGAGACAGAGGCCGCGGATGATGTCCTCGTGGCGCAGGAGGCGGAGCTGGTTCTGGCCGATGAGCTCGGCGATCTTCGCGCTGCAGTCCCGAGCCACGTCGGCTACGGCCGAGTCGGGGGTATTGGCGTTGAGGACGAGCATCTCCGCATAGGCATCCTTGGCGCGCAGCAGGCCGAGGAACCAGCCCAGCACGGGCGGAGCGACGCCCTCGTCGCGCAGACCGGCGGAGAAGCGATCAGGAAGGTTGGCGGCCGACCTGGCGGCGGTCTCGCGCACGCCCGGGTCCGGATCGAACGTGAGCATGAAGAGAGCACCGAGCATGTCCGCGGGGGCCAGGGGCACCAGGGCCTTGGCGGCCATCATGCGCAGGGGCGGCGGGGCGGCCGGATCCACGTGCTTGCGCATGTTGGGCGGGAGGAAGTCCGCGGTGATGGGGCAACCGGAGGCCTCCGGCGGGGTCGTCTGGGGGACA
>QKJM01000905.1 GCA_003249315.1 Archangium sp. | reverse complement strand
CTGCTGGCCATGCGCCGCGTCGCTGAGGAGGGCTTTCGAGGGCGCATCATCGTCGAGGCCCGACACACCGAGGCCCGGGAGCTGCTCTCCCTCACGGGGGAGAGGGACTTGTCCGGTCCGGGCATGCTCTCGCTCGACATCGTGGCCTCGGACGAGGTCATCGCCGGCATCCTGGCCCAGAGCACCCGGCAGGACGGCATCTACTTCGTTCTCCGCCACCTGCTCGCGTTCGACGGGTGCGAGCTCTACATGGCTCCGCTACCCCACGAGCTGGTGGGGGGGAGCTTCGATGACGTACACGCGGCGGTGGTGGGCGCCATCGTGGTCGGAGTCCACACCGCGGCGGGCAGGACGCTGCTGTGCCCGATGCCCGAGCAGGTGGAGCGGCTCCAGCGCGGAGACCGGCTCATCCTCATCTCGAGCGGGAAGCACCGCTGGCGCATGGGCGGCATGCTCCCGGCTCCGCTGCTGCCCACCGCTGGCTCCATCCCCGAGTCCGTTCCTCAGAATGTCTGCGTGGTGGGCTACAACCACACGCTGCACCACCTCCTGAGGGAGCTGGAGGCGGGCCTCCCCGAGGACTCACTGGTACAGGTGGTGGCCGGAGAGAACTCCGAGCAGGTGACTCGGATGGTCGCGCGGGAGCAGGAGGAGGCCCGCCGCGTCCGCTTCGAGTGCGACTCGCGCCCGGCCGCTCAGCTCGCGCACCGAGGAAAGCACGAGATGTGCAGCGCGGACGCCGTGGTCATCCTCGGCCACGAGGACCCGTACGAGGAGAACGGGGACGCGAGTGCCCTCGCGATGCTGCTGCGGTTGCGCCATGGCATGAAGGTGAGCGGCAACCGCGCCAGGCGCGTGGTGACGGAGGTGAGAGATCCCCGCTCCGCCATGCACATCGTCCCCCGGCGGGGTGACTGCGTGGTGTCGAGCGACGTGGTGGCGATGCTGCTCGCGCAGTCGGTGCTCGATTCCGACGTGGCCTCGGTGTACCGGGAGCTGCTCTCGCCTGGAGGTGTCACGGTTCACCTGCGCCCGCGCCAGGTCCACCTCCCCGATCGCGCCGCTACCTTCGCCGATGTCATGGCCAACGCGAGGGCCCGCGGGGAGATCGCCCTCGGCTTCTATCCGGATCCGCGCAGCCGTGGCCGCGAGCGGGAGATCGCCCGTCAGCGCCTGATGGAGGGCGACGTGGGGGGCAGCGAGGACGCCTGGCTCAACCCTCCTCGCGACACACCGGTGCCCGAGGACTCCGAGACGCAGGTGGTGGTGCTCTCTCACGGACGGTGAGTCGACGCTCGACCTGGGCTCGTCGTCGTAGCTGTCATTGTCCATGCCCTCATCCAGGTCGATGTGCAGGATGCCGCACGCGCTCTTCACCCGCAGGTGGTGTGTGGGACAGCAACCTCCGTTTCTATGTTTTCATATATTTTTGGATATGCTGGATTATTCCCGTTTTTTAGGAAATCAATGAAATCGTTGACGTGGTTTCCATTGAAGGGGTAATGGAAATGTCTCCTCTTCATTTCAGGAGGGGAGCGTTCTGGTGTTTCGCCCACAAACGGGAGGTTCCCATGCGTCGTATCCGGATTGGTCTCGCTGCTATTGGTCTGCTCTCCTTCGGAGTTGGCTCCGCGCACGCCGCTGGGGGCAATGCGGGGCTTCGCGACTACGCGGAGGGCGTCTATGCCGAGTACGCGACCAGCAGTGGCAACCAGATCTCCTTCGACGTGAAGACCCTGGCCACGGGCTCGCTGAAGCAGATCGCCGATGTTTCCTTCGGAGAACTCGTCGCGACCACTGGCTACATGATCGCCGCCGATGAAATGGGCACGGGGCTCGAGGATCCTCGCTTCGTCCCCTCGTATGCCACCAACGGGTACGATGTCTTCATGGCCACGGAGTTGAAGAACACCCCGATGGGTTTCGAGACGGTGGCGGGCCGCTCCCTCCAGGCGGGCACCTATCGGAAGCTGGGGGTCTCCGCCACCATCGGTTCCGAGACGAGGCTGCACGAGGCCCTCGAGTTCTGCTGGCCCTCCCTGGGGGAATGTACGGTCTTTGATCCCACGGTGATCTTCATGGAGTCCGTGGTCAAGAACCAGCGGGCGGCGTTCCTCGCCCAGGCCAAGGGTTCTCAGGTGGCCCTCGCGGTTGCCCAGGCTCCGAGCGGTGAGATGGGCACCACCGCCACCTGTGGTCTTGCGAGCAATCCCGCCTATATCGGCAAGTCGCTGACCTGGAAGGCATACACCATCGAGTACACCAATGTGTTTGGTGGCGTGCTGATCAGGAAGAACCTGGGGGGACAGCAGGCCGGTGTCCGCTGTGACTCGAGCTGCAAGCCGGCTCCGTATGGCTACAGCAATGTCTCGAGCTGCCAGGGCTTCCTGGGTTGGAGCTGCTCCTGTGACAACGACTTCGGCTATGGCGCCACGGGCAGCACCGGCAAGTGGATCGCCGAGACCAAGTGCGCCCACAAGTACGCCTTCTCGGCCTCGGCTTCGGCCTCCGTTACGAACTTCGGCAGCGCCAGCGTGAGCATCAGTTGGAACATCGACGGCACCACTGACGGTAACGGTGGTTACTACTCGGATACGTGCGGCTACTTCTAGGCCACGGGAGTGGACGAGCCGCGTAGGGACTTCCCCTCGCGGCTCCGACCCGGGGAGTTCGTCCTTTCACTCTCCGTGGGTGGGGTGCTGAGTTCACCCAGGTGTCACATTTCCGCCACGGTCCTGGTGCTTGAGGTCGCCTTGATGGGGATCGTGACCACGTTGCGAAGAGTCCTGGCCTGGGATGAAGCCATGCTGCTGTCCGTGCGGCGCTGGCATCGACCGATGCTCACGCGGCTGATGCGGCACTTCACCCACCTGGGAGACGCGCGGAGCTGGGTCTTCCTGGGCGTGGCGTTGCTGGCCGTGGGGAGCGCCGAGACCACCTCGCTGGCGCGGCTGCTCGGAGTCGGCGCGGGGGGCGCGGCGCTGCTGGCGCAGGTGCTCAAGCGCATGTCCGGGCGGCGCAGGCCGAGCGATGGGATCGCGGACTTCGAGGCGCTGGCGGCCAACCCGGATGCCTTCTCGTTCCCCTCGGGCCACACGGCGGCAGCGGTGGCGGTGGCCGTGGCGTGGGCGGGAGAGGGGATGGTGCTGGGTCCCGTGGCCACGGCCTTCGCCGTGAGCGTGGGGTTCTCCCGGGTGTACCTGGGAGCCCACTATCCGCTGGACGTGGGCGCGGGCGTGCTGCTCGGTCTGGTGGGGGGCGTGCTGGCCCGCCTCGTGGGGGGCTGAAGTCCTGATGTGGAGGATGAAGGGCCTCAGCCCAGGTTGGCGCAGGCCCGCTTGTCGCCTTCCTTGCACGCGCGCTGGAGCAGCTCCTTCGCCTTGACGTCGCTCTTCTCGGCGCAGGCGCCTGTCCGGTGGCAGATGCCCGCGCTGAAGCAGCCCGCGGCGTCACCCGCCTCACACCCGCGCATGTAGAGCGTATAGGCGCGGTTCGAGTCCGCCTCCACGCCGCGCCCCTGCCAGTAGAGGCTGCCCAGGAGGGTGCAGGCGCGGCCGTAGCCCGCATCGCAGACCTTGTTGCTCAGCTCCACCTCGCGCTCGGTCTCGCCCTTCCTTCCGGCCTCGAGGGCCGCCTGCAGGCACCCCTGGACCGTCCCACCGGGGCACGAGGCGTCCTGCCGGGCCAGGATTTCCTGATCCGTGGGCCTGTTCTTCTTCTCGGGCTCCTTCTTGCAGCCCCCTGCGGCCACCGCCAACAGCGCCAACACCCAGAGCTTTCTCAATGCTTCCTCCCTGCTTCTCCGCGTCCTCGGCCTGGCGTCTCAGGCCACGCCCAGGTTCGCGTGCTTCGGTTCGGGTTGCTCCAGTCCCGCGTATGTGCGCAGGTGCGCCTCCACCTTCTGGAGCACCTGCTCGTGGCCCGGATCATTGTGGGGCTCATGGAAGCCTCCGGGGACAAGGTACAACTCCTTGTCGGCGAGCGTCACCGCTTCGAAGAACCGGCGGGCGCCGGCGGCGGTGTTGATGCGATCCTCCTCTCCGTGGAGCAGCAGGAGCGGAACGCGCAGCGCCGCGGCATTCGCCTTCACCCAGAGGTTGGTGTCGAGGGCCTCCGTCGCCCAGCGGGCGGAGCACTTGCGGTGGATCAGCGGATCCTCCAGGTAGCGAGCGACCGCGGCCGGATCGCGGCACAGCGCCTCGGGCTCCAGGGGGACGTCGAGTGACAGGCGTGGCCAGAGGCGGGACATGATACGGGCCATGGCGACGAGGAAGGGGGTCGCCACGCCCACGGACTCGAAGGGGGCTCCGCTGACGATGGCCCCACTGACGCCTTCCGGGTGTCGCAGCAGGTAGTCCAGTGCGATCAGCCCGCCCATGCTGTGGCCGAGGAGGAAGAGGGGCTGGCCCGGCTCCCGGGCGGCGATGGTGCCGAGAAAGGCGCGCACGTCCTCCCGGTACTCCGACCACCGCATGAGGTGCCCGCGCTGACCGGGCGAGCTTCCGTGTCCCCTCAGGTCGAGCGCATATACCGCATGGCCTCGGGGGACCAGGTAGTCGACGATGTTTCCAAAGCGACCCCCGTGCTCGCCGATTCCATGGACGATCGCCACCACCGTGCGTGGTGCTCCCTCGGGCCGCCACCGCCGGTAGCGCAGTCGCAGGCC
>QKJM01000140.1 GCA_003249315.1 Archangium sp. | reverse complement strand
ATACGTCCTGCATCGCGTCCATGGCCTTCTCCTCGTCGCGCAAGAGGCGACGGCAGCGGCGAAGCACCAGGGGGCCATAGCGGCGGTACCAGTCATCCAGCTCCATGGGCCCCTTCGTCTACCGTGAGCTTCATCGTTCGCGGGGAGAAACACCGCGACTCGAAAAAGGCGTCACCCCGGAAAAGATGTCTCGGAAAAGGCGGAAAAGGTGTCAGAGGATTCGCTCCCTGGAAAAGGTGTCCCGGAAAAGGTGTCTGTCGGAAAAGGTGTCAGAGGATTCGCTCCCTGGAAAAGGTGTCAGAGGATTCGTCGGAAAAGGTGTCAAAAGGTGTCAGAGGATTCGCGGAGTGCTCGCAACCCATTGAAACCACTGAGAAAAACAAGTCCTCTGACACCTTCCGCGCTGATGCCGGACCGGTCTAAGTGTTGACGATTTAGGTCAAACGACCTAGATTTCACTCATGCCTTCCCAGGAACAGGAAACGCTCGTGCAGGACACCCTCCGGTACGCCCCTGATGGGGCCGTGGTGCTCACCGGGGGATATGGAGTCGTCGGCGGCGAGGTGGCTCGAATGCTCCGAGCCCGACATCCCTCGCTGCCACTGGTGCTCGCGGGCCGGACTCCCTCGCGAGGCAGTGCCCTGGCAACGGAGGTAGGGGCAACCCTCCACACGGTGGACCTGGCGGGCTCCACTCCGCTCGACTTCTCCGCGCGGGCCATCGTGGCACTGGTGAATGATTCCTCGGACCGGCTGCTTCGCGCGAGCGTGCGCGCTGGCATCCCCTACGTGGATATCACCCGCTGGACGGCGCGGCTCCAGCAGGCGCTGGCATGGCTGGCGGTGGAGCCGCCCCGAGCTCCCGTCATCCTGGCCTCCGGGTGGATGGGAGGCATCGTCCCCCTGGTAGGCGCAGCGCTGGCCCGAGAGCTGGGGGGCGCATCCTCCATCGACACCTCCATCCTCTACGACATGGCCGATCGCGCGGGCGAGGACTCCATCGAGTTCATGGACCGCATGAATGTCCCCTTCGAGGTGACGGAGGAGGGGCAGCGCCAGGTGGTGGAGCCGCTGACCGGAACGCGCCGGGTCCAGCTCGCGGGCCGAGCCCGCCGGGTGGTCCGGCTCGACACGCCTGAGCAGCTCACGCTGCCCCTCGTGCTCGGCGCCCGGACGGTCTCCACACGCATCGGCTTCAGCGACGAGTCGGCCACGCTCGCGCTCCAAGTCCTCCAGGGGTTGGGAGTCTTCTACCTGCTCCGAGGGGAACGCTTCCGGAACCTGCGCCGCGCCCTGCTGCGCGGCTCCAACCAGGGTGGACGGGCACTGGTCCACATCGAGGGCTCCCGAGGCGAAGCATCGCGCTCGGTCACGCTGGTGGATGCACGAGGGCAGGCCCACATGACCGCGGCGGGGGCCACGCTCGCACTGGAACGCGCGCTCGGGCTGGATGGAGACGCGCCCCCGCGGGGCGTCGCCTTCCCGGAACAACACCCCTCCCCCGAACGAGCGCTCGAGGCGCTGCGCTCCCTGGGGGTGGCGCTCGAGATGCAGCCTGAAGCCAGCACAACGAGGAAGGCGGCATGAGCACGCGCGGAGCCTCCCGCAAGGGCCAGGAGCGGAGCGAGGCCATCCTCGACACGGCGGAGCGGCTGCTCGTGGACGAGGGACACGCGGCCCTCACCTTGCGCGGAGTGGCGCAGCAGGCCGGCATCCGGCTGGGAAACCTCCAGTACTACTTCGCCACCCGGGAGGAGCTGGTGCGCGCCCTGCTCGCGCGCGTCCTGGAGCGGGCGACGGCGAAACTCGAGAAGCGGATGGGCGCGGCGGGACACCCGACCACGGCGCTCGACGCTGCCTTGGAGTCCCTGCTGGAGGACCAGAAGGAACCCGCCAGCTACCGGCTCTTCTATGACTTGTGGGCGCTGGCGGCGCGCGAGCCCGCCATCGCCACGGAGCTACGGGCCTTCTACGCGCGCTATGTGGGCGCGGTGGAGGGGCTGCTGAGTCACGCAGCCCCGGAGCTGTCCCGTGCCGAGGCCCATGCGCGAGCGGAGCTCCTGGTGGCCCTGCTGGAGGGACTCTCCCTCTTCCGCTCCGGGACGCTGGGCGCTCCCGACCCCAAGGTGGAGTCCGAGCTGCGGCGGATGACTTCCTGGCTCAGTGACCGTAGCTCCGGTGGTCCACCATCAGGCGAACGGAGAAAGCAGCAGGTGAAGCAGACTTGAAGCCTCCGGTGAGGGGGGGGCAGCTACTTCGCGAAGAGCCCACCCGGGGTGTCAAAGAACTAGAGCAATGCGACCCGGCACGACTCGAGGAGGAAAGGAGAAGAGGGGGAAGCGCGCCGAGAAGTCCCCCCGCCTCCAGCGCTCCGCGGCCTCTCGAAACGCCGCGACGAAGGCATGATACTGCTCGCGCAACTCCCGCAGGGCCTGACGCGTGGACGCATGTCCCAGCGGTCTCGGGCTGCGCGCGAGGCGCTCGGGCCGAGTATGGGGGTGCTGTGCCCGCACCGCTGCAGCCCCCAGCGAGGGCTTCCCCTTCGAACGCGCTTCCTCCTCCACGTCCCCCAGCAACGCTCGCACTTCCCTCCGCCTCTCCTCTTCGCTCCTTCTTTCCCAGCATGGCAGCGGCGCCACTTCCAACTCCACCGACTCCGCCCACTCCTCCGCGTACCTCCCCGCCCCCTCCACTACGTCCTCCCTCCTCCGTGCGCTCCAACGCTTCGTCCAGTTGAACCACCGGAAGACTCGCCGCGCTGGCCCCAGCAACTGAGACAGACAGGTGAGGCCCGGCCACTCGGCACACTTCTCCACCAGCCCCTCCTTCACCCCGTGCGCCAGGATGTAGCGCAGCCGGCCCACCATCGCCGCGTCATCCAGCACAGGCTCCGCCGAGTAGCGTCGCTCCCAGAAGCCACCCCGCCAATCCACCAGCCGCCCCACCTTCCGCGAGAGGTTGGCGCGCAGGTACTGCATGAAGGAGGCGAGCGCCGCGCCCTGCGCCCACACCAGCAGGTGGAAGTGGTTGGAAGCGAATGTGAAGGCGTGCAGCCGCACCGCGCCTCCGCTCTGCTGTACAGCCTTGGCCAACACCCCGCCCACCACCTCATTCACCTCCTGGCTGGGGCGTAGCAGCAGTCGCCCCTGGAAACACCTCGACGTAACGAAGTAGTACCCCTCCTCCTCGAACATCCTCAGCGGCCAGCCCATCCCCTCACCCTTCGTGCGCTCCGCAAGGCCGCATGCATCTCACGGGCCACTCACAAGTCCTCGGAAACATTGGGCGCTGGGGAGGTTTACCCGTCCACGCCGAGCCCCATTCGCGTTCGCAAGACTCTTGTCGAGTTCTTTGACACCTTCTCTGGACACAAGGGTATGGGTAGGGAGGGACCTGTACACTGCGGCGGAATGCCCGTCAGAGAGCTGTGGATTGAAGGTTACCGCTCGGTCCGGTCGCTGCGCTTCCCTCTCGCCCCGGTGACGGTGGTGGTGGGCCCCAACGGAAGTGGAAAGACGAACGTCTACCGCGCGCTGCAGTTGCTGCACGCCGGCGCCGAAGGGACGCTGGCGCGCACGCTAGCCGAGGAGGGCGGGATGCCCTCCGTGCTGTGGGCGGGCCAGCGCAAGAAGGGAGAGCCGGCGCGCCTCACCGTGGGCGTGCGGCTGGAAGACCTCTCCTACGAGCTCTCCTGCGGCGTCGTGCCTCCTCCCGAGGGCCCCTTCGGACTGGACCCGGACGTGAAGGAGGAGACGGTGTGGGCCCTTGAGGGCAAACGCCGGCACGTGGTGGCCGAGCGCCGCTCGCGGAGCGTCTTCGCGCGCGACGCGGAGGGACACCGCACCACCTTCGCGGTCGAGCTATGGGGCAGCGAGTCCGTGCTGGCGCAGCTCGTCGAGCCGCACCGTTTCCCCCTGCTGAGCGCGCTGCGCTCGGAGCTGCTGCGCTGGCGCTTCTACCACCACTTCCGGACCGATCTGGCCTCGCCCCTGCGCCACCCACAGGTGGGCGTGCGAACGCCCGCGCTGGCACATGATGGGAGGGACCTGGCGGCGGCGTTGATGACCATCGACGCCATCGGCGACGAACGGGCCCTGCACGAGGCCGTGGATCGCGCCTTCCCCGGCTCGAGCCTGGAACTCGACAGCGAGGGCGGGCGCTTCTCCTTCCGCATGAGCATGCCCGGGCTGCAGCGCTCCCTGGAGGCGACGGAGCTATCCGACGGAACGCTGCGCTACCTCTGTCTGCTCGCCGCCCTGCTCTCCCCGCGCCCTCCTCCCTTCCTCGCGCTCAACGAGCCGGAGACCAGCCTGCACCCCTCCTTGCTGGAGCCCCTGGGGCGCCTCATTGCCCACACGAGCCGCCACAGCCAGGTGTTCGTTACCACGCACGCACGCGAGCTCTCCGACGCGCTGGAGCAGCACGCCGGCGCCTCCATCCTCCCGCTGCGCAAGGACGGGGGCGCCACGGAGCTCGTGGAGTGACGTCGCGCTTGCACCTGACTCATGTTCCTCGAGTCATAGCCTCCTGGGGGCAGCTCAAGAAGGTGTCCAAGAAGGTGTCCAAGAAGGTGTCAGACGACTCGTACGGACGACTCGTACGGGCTCCACTCCAGTAGTTTCAAGGAGTTGCCCGGAGACTCGAAGCCTCTGACACCTTCTCCGGGATC
>QKJM01000188.1 GCA_003249315.1 Archangium sp. | reverse complement strand
AGCCCGGCGCTGGGCAACCGGCACCACACAGGAGGCAACGGCCTGCGCTTCGTATGCACTCGCGCGGCCCGGGGCGGCCACCCGAAGGGACACCCACTCCCTCCGGGTGCCTCTCCCCTCAGGGCACGCCGAGGCAGTCGTCGATGCAGCTCTGCAGCGTCTCGGCACATGTGCGCTGCCCTACGCAGTCGGAGCACTCCGCTGCCCGCTCCTGCCGGGCCTCGTTCTCCTTCCCCCAGTCGATGCACTCATCCGTACACTGATCGACGTCCAGGTCCGCGGAGAAACACTCCTTGCGCTTGTCACACCAGACACCGCAATCACTCCGGCAGCCGCCCAACACCGCCCCCAGGCCCAGCAGTACCACCCACGTCAGCATTCGCGTCTTCATGGTTTCCTCCTTCGGCCGCGCATCATGCCTCCGCGGGGCCCACCCGCGAATGGAGAATGCAGGCAAGGCACCGCCCCCCTCCTCGTGTGCAGTCGTGGACATGCCTTTCCGTGGCGCCCCCTCCCTTCGGGGTGCATGTCACTCATGATCGGGGATCAAAGTTGCTGGAATCGTTCCGAGGGCCCATGTCCGCAGACGACCGTACACCTCCCCGCTCCCTGGCCGGCCTGCTCCGAGAGCGCCGCGAGGAACTCCTCCAGGAGTGGGAACGGCGGCACGCGGAGCACCTGCCGGGCAAGCGGCTGACACGCGAGGAGCGGCTCGACGATATCCCCGAGCTCCTGGACGCGCTGGTGGAGCACACGGGCGAGACGCCGCGGAGCGTCCGGAGGGTACCCCACCCGGCCGCGGAGCATGCCCGGCGGCGACTGGCGCTCGGCTTCAGCCTGGAGGAGGTGACCGCCGAGTACTCGCAACTGCGGACCCTCCTCCTCCAGGCGCTCACACGAGAGGACGCGGGGTTGGAGCCGGAGGGGCTCATCCTCCTCAACGAGGCGCTCGACCAGGCCGTCTCGCTCGCCATCACCACCTACGCGCGCGAGAGCCAGACCCTCCTCGAGTCCCTGCAGCGCCAGCGCGAGGCCCAGGAGAACCGCGCCTTCTTCCAGGCCATGCTCCAGAGCGCCACCTTCCACATCATCGGCTGCGACCCGGACGGCACCATCCGCTTCTTCAACGCCACCGCCGAGCGGCTGCTGGGCTGGCGCGCCGAGGAGTTGGTGGGCCGGGCGACACCGTCCCTCTTCCATGACGCGGCGGAGACGGCCACGCGAGCCGAGGAGCTGACGCGCGAGCTGGGCTACCCGGTGCCGGCGAACTTCGAGGCCTACGTCGCCCGGGCCCGCCTGGGCGAGCCCGACGCGCGCGAGTGGACGTACGTGCGCCGCGACGGCACCCGCTTCCCGGTGTACCTGGTGGTGACGGCCGTGCGCAGCGAAACGGGCGAGCTGCTGGGCTTCATGGGGCTCGCCGAGGACATCACCGAGCGCAAGCGCCTGGAGGCCGAGTCGCGCGCCCGCTCCGAGTTCGAGCAGCAGCTCATCGGCATCGTCAGTCATGATCTGCGCAACCCCCTCAACGCCATTCTCCTGGGGGCCCAGTCCCTGCTGCGCCGCGACGGGCTGGAGGCGCGACAGACGGTGGCCCTCAACCGCATCGTCTCCAGCGCCGAGCGCGCCACCCGGATGATTCGAGACCTGCTGGACTTCACCCAGGCCCGCCTGGGCGGAGGAATCCCCATGAAGCTCGCGCCGGTGAAGCTGCACGCCCTCACCCAGCAGGTGGTGGAGGAACTGCGGCTGAGCTACCCGGAGCGCGAGGTGCGGCTGGAACAGGAGGGCCAGGACGAGGGCCAGTGGGACGGAGACCGGATGGCCCAGGTCCTCACCAACCTGCTCACCAACGCCCTCAAGTACAGCCCGGAGGGCACGCGGGTGACGGTCCACACGCACGGGGACGAGAGCCAGGTACGACTGGAGGTACACAACACCGGCCCTCCCATCGCCCCCGAGGTGCGGGCCCGCATCTTCGAGCCCCTGCAGCGAGCCACCGGGACGGCGAGGCGGGAGGAGCGGAGCCTGGGACTCGGCCTCTACATCGTCCGCCACATCGTCCGGGCCCACGGGGGCACCGTCACGGTGCGCTCCACCGCCGAGGAGGGCACCACCTTCACCGTGAGCCTGCCCCGGAGGCCTCAGGCGGCCTGAATGCCGGAACCGCCCGGGGAGTCCTCCTCTTCGAAGAGGATGGCGGGAACGGCCCGCCCGCGCCCGGGGCTCCAGTGCAACAGCTCCGCCTGCTGGCCTCGCACACGCAGGAAGGAGAACTGGATGCGCTCGCGCGGCAGCAGCGGCTCGTGGGCGAAGACGGAAATCCACGTGCCGGTGTTGAAGTAGAAGGCCTCGCCCACCTGGGTGCTCCCCAGCGGCGCGGCCACCTCCTCGTGAATGTGGCCGAAGCTGACGACGGGCACCCCCAGCAGCCGCGCCAGGCGCCCGGCCGCGCGGCGCAGGGGCCGGGGCGGCGCTACCGGCGGCGCACGCAGCAGCCTCCAGCCCAGCACCCCCAGCAACGCTCCAATCCCCGCCACGTGCAGCCCGAGGAAGAGGGCCGTCTTCAACCCCAACCCCGCCTGGAGCTGGTGGATGGCGCCAAAGGCGGCGAACCACAGCCCGAAGACGCCCAGCCCCACGCCCAGCGCCAGCCCCGCCAGACGCACCAGCGGCAGCGCCACCATGCGCGCGGCCTGCGCCAGGTTGGGCGGCACGTGCTTGAGCCCGTCTATCTCTTGCAACACCCGGCCCAGCCCCGACTCCATCGCCAGCCGCTCCAGCTCCACGCGGTGCGCCTCCTCCAGCGCCGCCGCCCTCCCCGGCGCCATCGCCACCCGCCGCAGGAGCTGCAACGAGAAGGGGCCGTGGCTGGAGAGCACCCGCAGCAGCAGCGCCGGCCGGTTCCACACCAGCCAGCGCAGGTAGCGCGAGTTCGCGCGCGTGCTGGGGACGATGAAGGTGATGGCGCCGAAGGCGTTGTACAGGTAGCGCTGGAAGAAGTTGCCCAGCGGCATGTCCCGCTCCAGCGCCTCGACTCCCCACTGCTCCATCCGGCCCGCCCTCAGCGGGTAGCGGAAGGAGCACTCGGGATCATACTGGCTGCCGTGCTCCACCCAGATGCGGCCCGGCTCGTGGTAGAACCAGGGACGGAAGGACAGCCGCTTCAGCGCACCCTCCTCCACGCCCCACCTCCGCAACACCCCGGCCACCGCCTCGCGCACCGGCTTCCGCACCAGCTCCCACTGCAGCTCCACGTCGTGGTTGCCGGGCAGGAAGATGACGGTGTGCCCCGCCGCCAGCACGCGCGCCACCGCCTCCACCCACAGCGGGTGCCCCTCGAGGATGCGGGCCACCATGGCCGCCGCCACCTCAGGCGTCACCGCCGCCCCGAAGCGCCGCTCGCGCCTCGCCGCCTCCCTCCCCACCTGCGCCGGCTCGATTCGCAGCAGATCGAACGTGTCCCCGTTGAAGAGGAGCGTCAGCGGCATGCGCCGGGCCTCCGCGTCCGCCACCAGCGACTCACAGAAGTCCAGGAAGTCGTCGTCGAAGAAGAACGTCTCCAGCGCGTGGTAGCGGCCACTGCCGCGAATCCGCCCGCGACCCAGGTGCAGATCGCTGACGATGACCAGGTCGTTGTTCTCGGAGGAGGCAGTCACGAAGGGGGCTCGACGCTCCTCCTACATACCCCGACAGGCCCCATCGCGGCTACCGCCCCCCCTCGGGCCGCCCCCCGTGACGAGGCCCGCACACACCCTCGGCGCGGGTTGTCCGGCTGACGTCACTCCAGCCGTCTCCGGCGGAACAAAGCCTGGAAAACGCTGGCCTTTTTCAAATCGTTTGAGTACAAACTATCGCCATTCGGCGCGGGGGGGAGAAGACCGCGCCAGGTGCGTCGGGTGAGACCCCGGCCCGAGCCTATCCATCGCCCGGAAGACGAACCCGCGGGGCCCCCGGAGGAGAGGAGGGCGCCGCCGCGCGCCCGCCCCGCGGGCAAAGGAGGACGCATTGTGTGGATTTGCCGGTGAGCTTCGCTTCGACGGACGGAGGGCGTCGGTCGAGGTGGTGGGGAAGATGGCGGAGACCCTGGCGCCCCGAGGGCCGGACGGCGAGGGGGTGTACCAACAGAACGGAGCGGCGCTGGGCCACCGGCGGCTGAAGATCATCGACCTGAGCGAGCACGCGCAGCAGCCGATGGTGGACAGCCAGCTCGGCCTGTCGCTCGTCTACAACGGCGCCATCTACAACTACCCCGAGCTGCGGCAGGAGCTGCAGAGCATGGGCTACCGCTTCTTCTCCCGGGGAGACACGGAGGTCATCCTCAAGGCGTACCACGCATGGGGCGAGGAGTGCGTGCAGCGGCTGCAGGGCATGTTCGCCTTCGCGCTGCACGAGCGCGACACGGGGCGCACGGTGCTGGCGCGCGACCGGCTGGGCATCAAGCCGCTCTACTACGCGGAGGTGGAGGGGGCGCTGCGCTTCGCCTCGACGCTTCCGGCGCTGGTGGCGAGCGGTGGCGTGGACAAGCGCATCGACCCGGTGGCCCTGCACCACTACCTGAGCTTCCACGCGGTGGTGCCGGCGCCACACACGCTGCTGCGCGGGGTGCGCAAGCTGCCGCCGGCCACGGTGATGGTGGTGGAGGCGGACGGGAAGCGGCGGCAGAAGCGGTACTGGCTGCCGGAGTACGGCCCGCGCGCGGAGGACGCGAAGTGTACCGCGGTCGAGTGGCAGGAGCGGGTGCTGGAGGCGCTGCGCCTGGCGGTGAAGCGGCGGCTGGTGGCGGACGTGCCGGTGGGCGTGCTGCTGTCGGGCGGGCTGGACTCGAGCCTGATTACGGCGCTGCTCGCCGAGCAGCAGCAGCACGGGCTGCGCACCTTCTCCATCGGCTTCGAGTCGGTGGGCGGCGAGGCCGGGGACGAGTTCCAGTACTCGGACCTGGTGGCCGCGCACTTCGGGACGAAGCACGAGCGGCTCTTCGTGGACTCGGCGAAGGTGCTGCCCGAGCTGCCCCGCTGCATCCGCGCCATGTCCGAGCCCATGGTGAGCCACGACAACGTGGGCTTCTATCTGCTCTCGGAGCTGGTGTCCCGCCACGTGAAGGTGGTGCAGAGCGGCCAGGGCGCCGACGAGGTCTTCGGCGGCTACCACTGGTACCCGCCGCTGCTGGAGAGCCATGACGCGCTGGGGGACTACGCGCGCGTCTTCTTCGACAGGAATCACGAGGAGATGGGGCGGGTGGTACACCCGGACTACCTCGCGGACGGCGATGCCAGCCGCGCCTTCGTGGAGGCCCACTTCGCGCAGCCGGGAGCCTCGCTCCCGGTGGACAAGGCGCTACGGCTGGACACCCACATCATGCTGGTGGACGACCCCGTCAAGCGGGTGGACAACATGACCATGGCCTTCGGCCTGGAGGCGCGCGTGCCCTTCCTGGACCACGAGCTGGTGGAGCTCGCCGCGCGCGTGCCCGCCGAGCTCAAGGTGGGCCAGGGCGGCAAGTACGTCCTCAAGGAGGCCGGCCGCCGCGTCCTGCCCCATGAGGTGATCGACCGACCCAAGGGCTACTTCCCCGTGCCCGCTCTCAAGTACCTGCGCGGCCCCTTCCTGGAGCTGGTGCGGGACGTGCTCGGCAGTGAACGGGCGCGCCAGAGAGGACTTTTCCAGAGCGATTACGTGGCCACCCTCCTGCGCGAGCCCGAGCAGCACATCACCCCCCTGCGCGGCTCCAAGCTGTGGCAGCTCGGACTGTTGGAGATGTGGCTCCAAACCCATGAGATATAGGAAGGAGGCGAGCGTGTTGAATCCCCGAGTCTCGGTGGACCCCCGTCTGGACCGAGGCAGCGCTCCCACCCTGCTCAACTGGAAGCAACCGCAGGGCCCCGTGGGGCAGAACCTGCCGCCCGACGTCGCCATCCAGTGTGGTTGGGGCCGGCTCATCTTCGGCCACACCTTCGCTTCCAACGAGGTGCTCGCCCGAGCCCTCATGGAGGAGAGGCCGGGCCAGCGCGACATCGCCCTGTATCTGAGGGACCCCCATGTGGTGCTGTCACTGGCGCCCCAGGAGCTCTTCCTGGACCCGTCGCACACCTACCGGCTGTGGTTGGATCGCTACCGGGTGAGCACCCGGCGCCCGCGCGGCTTCCTCCTCCGCCGGCTGGCGAGCGAGGCGGACATCTCCGAGATGAACCGCATCTACGGCGCGCGCGGCATGGTGCCGGTGGACGCCGAGCACGTCTGGTCCCAGCGCAACTGGCGCGGCGTCTCCTACCTGGTGGCCGAGGAGGTGGACACCGGGCGGGTGGTGGGCACGGTGACGGGCGTGGACCACGTGCAGTCCTTCGGGGATCCGGAGGGAGGCTCGAGCCTGTGGTGCCTGGCGGTGGACCCGGGGGCGACACACCCCGGCATCGGCAAGGCGCTGGTGCGCTACCTGGCCGAGCACTTCCTCGCGCGGGGCCGGGCCTTCATGGACCTGTCGGTGCTGCACGACAACCGGCAGGCCATCGCCCTCTACGAGAAGCTCGGCTTCCAGCGGGTGCCCGTCTTCTGCCTCAAGCGGAAGAACAACATCAACGAGCCGCTCTTCACCGCCCCGCAGCCGCTGGAGGAGCAGCTCAACCCGTACGCCGGAATCATCGTCAAGGAGGCGCGGCGGCGGGGGATTGCCGTGGAGGTGCTGGACGCGCAGGAGGGGTACTTCAGCCTCACCTTCGGCGGGCGCTCCGTCGTCTGCCGAGAGTCCCTCAGCGAGCTGACGAGCGCCATCTCCATGAGCCGCTGCGACGACAAGCGCGTCACCCTGAAGCTGCTGACCCAGGCGGGGCTGCGGGTGCCGGAGCAACAACTCGCCGGAGCGCCGCACGAGAACGAGGCCTTCCTGCGCGGACACTCGCGGCTGGTGGTGAAGCCCGCCCGGGGCGAGCAGGGCCGCGGCATCTCCGTGGACGTGCGCTCCACCGAGGAGCTGGCGCAGGCGGTGGCCAGCGCGCGCGAGGTGGACAACGACGTGGTGCTCGAGCAGTTCGTTCAGGGGAAGGACCTGCGCATCCTGGTCATCAACGACGAGGTGGTGGCCGCGGCGGTGCGTCAGCCCCCCTCCATCACCGGGGACGGGCAGCACACCGTGCGCCAGTTGATCGAAAAGCTCAGCCGCCGACGCGAGGCGGCCACCGAGGGGGAGAGCCGGGTGCCGATGGACGCGGAGACGGAGCGGTGCGTGCGCTCCGAGGGCCACACCCTGGACGAGGTGCTGCCCGAGGGCGTGGCGCTCCAGGTGCGCAAGACGGCCAACCTGCACACCGGGGGCACCCTCCACGACGTCACCGTCCAGCTCCACCCCACGCTGGCCGAGGCGGCGGTGACGGCCGCGCGCGCCCTGCAAATCCCCGTGGTGGGGTTGGACTTCCTCGTCCCCCAGGTGGACGGCGAGGAGTACGTCATCATCGAGGCCAACGAGCGCCCCGGACTGGCCAACCACGAGCCCCAACCCACCGCGGAGCGCTTCGTCGACCTGCTCTTCCCCCGTACGGCGGTGCGCTGAAGGAGACCGCGTGCGCAAGGTTCCCATCGACATGGAGTATGTGCAGCGGCTGCTGCTGGAGCTGCTGACCATCCCCAGTCCCTCGGGTTACACGGACGCCATCGTTCGCTTCGCGGGCGAGGAGCTGAGCCGGCTGGAGGTGCCCTTCGAGGTGACTCGCCGCGGCGCCATCCGCGCCACCCTCGAGGGCCAGGTGGGACGACCCGCCCGGGCCGTGGTGGCGCACCTGGACACCCTGGGCGCCATGGTGAAGAACCTCAAGCCCAACGGCCGGCTGGAGCTGGTCCCCATCGGCACCTGGTCCAGCCGCTTCGCCGAGGGCGCCCGCTGCACCGTCATCACCGACTCGGGCCGGCAGTACCGAGGCACCATCCTCCCCCTCAAGGCCTCCGGCCACACCTTCAACGAGGAGGTGGACACCCAGCCGGTGGCGTGGAGCCAGGTGGAGCTGCGCGTGGACGAGGTGTGCTCCAGCGCCGAGGAGCTGCGCCAGCTCGGCTTCCACTGCGGGGACGTGGTGGCGGTGGACCCGCAGCCGGAGGTGACTCCCAGCGGTTTCATCAACTCGCGCCACCTGGACGACAAGGCGGGCGTGGCCGTCCTCTTCGGGGTGGCCAAGGCCGTGCGTGAGCACCAGGTGACCCTGCCGGTGGACTGCCACCTGCTCTTCACCATCTCCGAGGAGGTGGGGGTGGGCGCCTCGGCCGTGCTGCATGGCGACATCACCGCCATGGTGAGCGTGGACAACGCCATCCCCGCCCCCGGGCAGAACTCCACGGAGTACGGGGTGACGGTGGCGATGATGGACTCCACCGGCCCCTTCGACTGGCACCTCACCCACAAGCTGGTGGGGCTGTGCGAGGAGTACGGCATCCGCCACGCGCGGGACATCTTCCGCTATTACCGGTGCGACGCCGCCAGCGCGCTGGAGGCCGGCAACGACATCCGCACCGCCCTCGTCTGCTTCGGCGCGGACGCCTCCCACGGCTACGAGCGCACCCACGTGGACTCGCTGCGAGCCCTGGGCGAGCTGCTCGCCCTCTACGTGCAGAGCCCTCGCACCTTCGCCCGCGACAAGGTGGAACTCGGTCCCCTGGAGGGCTTCCCCACCCAGCCGGGGTGACGCCTCCCGCCCGGTGGGGGAGGGGAGACGGGCAGCGGGGTATCCCCGCGGCCCGGACGCTGGTAGACCCATGTCCCCAGAGACATGACGACCCGCGCACCCCTGCCTCCCATGCCCCCCGGCCACTGGCTCTGGGGTCACCTGACCGAGCGCACGAACAACCCGCTCGGTCTCTACCTCAACGCCCGCCAGCAGCTCGGCGATGTGGTGCGCTACCGCATGGGCCACATCTTCGTCGAGCAGCTCACCCACCCCACCCACGTCAAGCACGTGCTCGCCGACAACTGTGCCCGCTACTCCAAGGGCACCGTCTTCGACAAGACGCGCCCCCTCGTCGGCAACGGCCTGCTCACCAGCGAGGGCAGCTTCTGGAAGCGCCAGCGCCGCCTGGCCCAGCCCGCCTTCCACAAGGAGCGCATCGCCTCGCTCAGCGGGATGATGACGGACACCCTCACCGAGACGCTCCAGGGCTGGGAGGCCGCCGCCAGCGCCGGCCAGCCCCTGCCCATGGTCCAGGAGCTGATGCGCCTCACCCTCACCGTGGCGGTGCGCGCCCTCTTCAGCGCCGAGGTGCGCGAGCACGCCCACACCATGGGCGAGGCCTTCACCCGCGCGCTCGCCATCACCAACGAGCGCATCATCTCTCCCCTGCCCTACCTGCCCGCCCTCTACCGGCTGCCCACCCCGAAGAACCGCGCCTTCCTCCGCGACGTGGCCACGCTGGACTCCATCGTGCTCGACATCATCCGCCAGCGCCGCACCGCGGACGAGACGAATGATCTGCTCGGCATGTTGATGGCCTCGCGCGACGCGGACACTGGCGAGTCCATGGACGACACCCAACTGCGCGACGAGGTGATGACGCTGGTGCTCGCGGGCCATGAGACGACAGCGGCGGGGCTCGCGTGGACCTTCCACCTGCTGGACCAGAACCCCGAGGTCGCGGCCACCCTGAAGGAGGAGGTGGACACCGTGCTCGGCGGACGCACGCCCACGGTGGAGGACCTCCCACGGCTGCGCTACGCGGCCTGCGTCTTCGAGGAGGCCATGCGCCTCTACCCCCCCATCTGGGCCATCCCCCGCGTCCCGCTCGAGGACGACGTGGTGGACGGCTACCTGATTCCCAAGGGCGACATCGTCATCCTCGTCCCCTACGTCACCCACCGGCACCCGGAGTTCTGGCCCGAGCCCGAGCGGTTCGAGCCCACGCGCTTCCTCCCGGAGAACAGCCAGGAGCGGCCGCGCTGGGCCTACCTGCCCTTCGGAGGCGGGCAACGACAGTGCGTCGGCAACGCCTTCTCGATGATGGAGGCGCAGTTCACCCTCGCCATGGTGGCCCAGCGCTTCACCCTGCGCGGGGTTCCCGGAGTGCCGGTGGTGCCCGAGCCGCTCGTCACCCTCCGCCCCCGCGGCCCCATGCCCATGGTGCCCGTGTGGCACCCGCGGGCTCCCCAGGTCCGCTCGGCCTGAGCAGATACGGCCCGGCGCTCCACACGACGAGGCGGAGACCGGGCCGCGGAGGAGACTCCTCTACAAGCAGGAGCCGCAGTCCATGCACGCGTCGGCCGACAGGCTCCAACCACAGCCCTCACCCACCTGGCACACCCCGTCCCCACAGCGGTGGACGTCCAGCCCCTGCAGGCGGGTGGTGAGCGGCCGGTACTTCACCCCATTGACGATACACGCGGTGTAGTACGTGCCGGTGGAGTCCAGCGTGCAGTGGTCCTCGCACTGGCCCACGCGCGCCACCTGCTCGCACCTGCCGTTGGTGGACACCGCGTAGCCCAACAGGCCGCAGGGACGCGGCGTGCTCTCATCCTCGGCCAGGGCGTTGCGGTCGTTGCCCGCGTAGAGCCCCTCGCCCTTGAAGATGTTGCCGAAGAAGCAGGACTCCCGCACCGCATACATGTCCAGCTCCCCGGGCGAGACGGGAATCTGCACCCCGTCCGCCCCCCGCCCCTGCACGGAGATGGAGACGTGCAGCCCATAGTTGTTGGCGTGCGCCGCGAGGCAGGCGGACACCACCTGCTGCTCCAGCTCCGTCGCCGGAATCCCCTCCGCCCAGTCCGTCGCCAGCCCCAGCGCGCCCTCCCAGACATGGGTGAGCCCGGAGGCCGGGTTGGTGTAGGTGCGGCTCTCTCCGGCTGGCACCGCGCACCGCACCATGTAGCGCATCAACCGCTCATGCCCGCTCGCGTCCAGATTGAACCACTCGGAGAACTCCTGCGTTGACAAGCCATTGAGCGACAGCCCGTTGAGCGACAGGCCATTGAGCGACAGCCCGTTGAGTGACAAGCCATTGAGTGACAATCCGTTGTCCGCCTCCTGTGCCTGCTGCTGCGTTTCGAGCCCTGGGAACTGCTCCTCGGCGGGCGCCCCCGCGACACCGCATCCGGTGCTCCCCCCCATCGCTATCGCCGAGGTGAGCACCCAGGCCATGACTCCCTTCCGAGCGAGAACCCTACCCGGCTGACCTGCTTCCGACGTGAATCCCATGTCTCACCTCCGGCTCTGGCCTCCTGGATAACCAGGGGCAAGGCTCAGGATGAGGACTTGCCGAGCTCTCCGCACGCGCAGAAAGACATGAAAACCAAGCCCGTGCGAAGATTGACAACCTTGGCGTGGAGCGTCAGACGAAGCCCACGCTGGCACGTGGGACGCTCAACGCTCGTCCGCGCCCGCGAAGGCGAGCAGCGCCGTGGCGGTGGCGTGGGCAGCGCTCTCCTCCTCGGAGGACTCCAATGTCTCATCACACAGCCGCCCATCGGCACGCTGTTGCGCGGCGAGGAAGGAGAGCAGCGCCGCGTGTGCGCCGCCCCCGGTCTCCCCCGCACACTGGAGACAGAAGGCCACCTCTCCCGCCAGGTCCACGTGCCCCTCGGACAGCAGCCAGGGCGTAGCCACCAGCAGCTCCTCCGTCCACGCCGACGCGCGTGCGTCCCGCAGCGGGGCGCGCAGGTAGCGGGTGTCCAGCAGGTAGAGGTGGGTGAGCCAGTAGAGCTCCACCAGCCGGGACAACTCGCGCAGGGACTGCTCGGGAATGGGCAGACGCACGTCCACGCCGCGCGAGGCCGCCATCTCCCCCAACAGCCACGCGTAGAGGCCGTAGCCCTCCTCGTCCAGGTGCTCCAGGTAGGCGCGCAGGGCCGAGGGGGACAGCTCAGGGTGGGGCAGGCCGCGCTCGCGGCGGACGAACCAAGCGTCCACCCTGTCCTGGGCCTCGTCCGGAGACAACCCTGGCGCGAGCACCACCGACACCGAGGAGAGCGACTCCACGGCCGCCTCCAGCACCGGCCCCAACCCCCACCGGGCGAAGGCTCGCGGCGAATGGTGCTCCAGCATGTGCAGCGTCAACGCGCGCAACGCCCGCGCCTCCTGGGAGCTTCCCCCTGTCAGCGAGAGGAAGGCCCCCAGCGCGCGCTCCGCCTCCCGCTCCCAGGAGCGTGCCCGGGAGGGAGGGCCGGACAACAGCAGGAGGGAGGTGAGATCTCTACCGAAGGCGGGGCTGCCGGGCTCGTCCCGCACCACGTCACCAAGCACCTGGCTGGCGGCCTCCGCGGCCTCCAGGGCACGCGTGTAGCGCTCGCGGAAGGTGCGCCCCGCTACCTCGACCCGGTAATCATCCACCCGCCGGGCTCCGGCCTCCACCGCGAGCGCCGCCTGCCGCCGGCTCTTGAAGCCGAGGACGAGGGGCACACCGGGCAACGGCTCCACCCTCCGAGCCGGCAGCGCGGCGACTCGGGCCAGCTCCGCTCGCACCTCCTCGGGTGCCCGCGAGGAGGCCTGGGTAGGAGAGAGGGCCTGCTTGGTACACACATAGCCCACCCGGCCGCCGAGGCTGTCCCGCAGCACGTCATCCCCGGAGACGAAGAGGGCCGGCAGCCCGGCCTCCGCCGCCAGCGCCAGCACCAGGTCCGTCTCCGAGAGCGCCCGGCCTCCGCACGTCCACGCCCCCAGCACATCCACGGTGTGCGCGCCAAAGCCCGCCGAGCCCGCCGCCGCGTGCATGCCCAGGCACGCCACCGCCTCCACCCCCTCGAAGAGGTGCGACGCGTAGGCGTCCTCGGGGAAGAAGCAGGGCTCGGCCTCTGGGGGCAGCGCCTCGGTCAGGAGGTTGGGCTCGCCCGTGCCGGCCAGGTGGCTATCGCTCACCCTCACCCGCGCGTACCCCGCAGCCAGCAGCCCCTCCACCGCTGCCGCCACCTCCGCCGTCAGCAACTCCCGCGCCCGCTCGTACCCGGGCGCACCCGCGACCAGGGCCTCCACCGAGTCCACTCCGGCCACCCCCTCCAAATCCACGACGAGCAGCACCCGTCCCGCAGCCATGCGACTTCCTCCTACTTCTTTCCGGCCGACGCGCCAGGGCCGCCATTCTTCAGCCACCGCGCCAGCACCCGCGCCGTGGGCTCATCGACGAGCGAGGCGTAGGTGGGCATGGTGGTGCCAGGGATGAACTTCTCGGGGTTGCGAATCCAGCGCGCCAGATCCTCCTCGGACTTGCCGGCGGCCTCGCCGAGGAGCTCGTGGTAGCGGGCCCCCGGGGCGTGACACAGGGTACACCCCAGCTTCGAGAAGAGGGCGTTGGCATCCACCCTGGACTCGGACGCCTTCTCCTGCTTGTCCTGGGCCAGGAGGACGTCGGTCAGCAGGGAGGGCGCCGAGGCGCACACCGGCCCTCCCGATGACGGCACCACGGTCCACCTGGCATCAACGGTGGGCGCGTGGAGGGAGGACGGCGCGCGTGCGACGCCCGCACACCCGGAGAGGCACACGCCACCCACCACCAGGGCACCACCCACGGTCTCGAGGAATTGGCGACGCATCCAGTCATTCTCCTGTCTCTAGGACAGGAGAATGCCGTAACTCCGGAAACATGTGTAGCCGCTCCCGGGAGCAGGAGGACGCACACCCACCGGACGGCTGGTCACGAAACCCACACATCACCACCGTGTAGCGCTCGTGACACGCCCCATTTTCATGACACCCACCGCCAGGGTGGCACGATATACAACGAGAGCATGGTGACCCACATGCACCCGTGGCTGCTTCGGGCCACGACGTGGAACATCCTGCTGGTAACGCCATGAAGACCGATTACGTGCGCCACGCCTCCGCGCGGATTTTCGAGAACGACTTTCTCGAGGCCTCCTCGAAGATTCATCCCGCCACCCCCTTCGTCTTCTACATTCCCATCATCACCGGCCTGATGGCCTGGGGCCTGTGGAGCGGGACGACCCGGGTGGAGCAGGTGGCCCTGTTCCTACCGCTCGGCTACCTCACCTGGTGCATCATGGAGTACACGCTGCACCGCTACCTCTTCCATTGGGAGGGCAACGGCCCCCTCACCCGGCGCTTCCACGCCATCATCCACGGCTACCACCACCAGTACCCGGATGATCCCCAGCGGCTGGTGATGCCCCTGGGCGCGAGCATCCCCCTGGCCATCCTGGTCAGCGGCAGCCTGTGGCTGGTGGGCAGGCCCGCGGCGACCCTCCCCTACTTCTGTGGAATCGTCACGGGCTACCTCCTCTACGACTACCTCCACTGGGCGGTACACTACCGCAGGCCGCGCACGGCCTGGGGCAAGGCGCTGCGCGCCCACCACATGGCCCACCACTTCGCCGCGCCGGAGAAGAACTTCGGCATCAGCCATCGGTGGTTGGACCGGGTGCTGGGCTCGCGGCAACTTCGTGGACAGGCCGCTCGCGAGCAGTCCCAGCAGGGCCCCGACTCCGGCATCGCGGAGTGAGGCCCCCTGGGCACTCGCTCAGCTCATCCAACTCCCGTCGGTGCGCGCGGTCCACTTGCGGGTGACCTTCTTCAGGTCCGTCCAGAAGTCGACGCCGGAGGCGCCGGTGATGTCGCCATGGCCGAACTTGGAGTCGGCGACGCCTCCGAAGGAGAAGGGCTCACGAGGCACGGGCACGCCCACGTTGACGCCCACCATGCCCACGCGGGAGCCCTCCACCACCGCCTGAGCCACCGCGCCGTTGGTGGTGAAGACGGAGGCCGCGTTGCCGTAGGGCGAGGCGTTCTCCACCTCCAGCGCCGCCGAGAGCGTGGGCACGCGGACGATGGAGAGCACCGGGCCGAAGAGCTCCCGCTGCGCCGCCTCCATCTCCGGCCGCACCCCGTCCAGAATCGTGGGGCCCAGCCAGTAGCCACCGGCCCACGGCTCGCCGGCCGGCTTCTTCCCGCGCCCGTCCACCAGCACCCGCGCCCCGGCTCGCTCCGCGGTGGCAATACCCGCCTCCAGCCGCTCGAGGCTCGCGCGGTCGATGATGGCGCCCATGCCGCCACCGAGCTCCAGCCGCGAGGCGCGCTCCACCACATCGTCCAGAATCCGCTGCACGTCCCCCACCGCGAGCAGCACGCTGGCGGCCATGCAGCGCTGGCCCGCGCACCCGGTGAAGGAGTCCAACACGGACTGGGCGGTGAAGGACTCGTCCGCGTCCGGCACGACGATGAGGTGGTTCTTCGCCCCGCCGAGCGCCAACACCCGCTTGCCCTGAGCGCTGGCGTCCGCATACACCCGCCGCGCCACGGCGGTGGAGCCCACGAAGGCCAGCGCGCGCACGTCCGGGTTCTCCACCAGCGCCTGCACCGTCTCGCGCCCGCCGTGTACCACGGAGAAGACGCCACGGGGGAAGCCCGCCTCCACCATCAGCTCGCCCAGGACACACGCCGTCAGCGGCACCTTCTCCGAGGGCTTGAGGACGAAGGCGTTGCCCAGCGTCACCGCCAGGGGGAACATCCACAGCGGCACCATCGCGGGGAAGTTGAAGGGCGTAATCCCCGCCACCACCCCGAGCGGCTCGCGGCGGAACTCGCAGGTGATGCCGCGGCTCACCTCCATGGCGCCGCCGGTGTCCAGGTTCTGCACGGAGAGGGCGAAGTCACATACCTCCAGGCCCTTGAGCACGCCCGCGCGCGCCTCGGCCACCGTCTTGCCGGCCTCGCTCGCCGCCAGGTGCGCCAGCCGCTCCATGTTCGCCTCCAGCAGCGCGCGAAAGCGGGCCATGAGGGCGGTGCGCTCGCGCAGCGGCGTGGCACGCCACCCCGGCACCGCCGCCTTCGCTGCTTCCACGACCTGCGCCACCCCGTCCGGCGCCGTCAGCGGCACCTGGCCGATGATGCCGCCGGTATACGGGCTGTGGACATCCAGATGCGAGGCCTCTCGCGGAACGACCCACTCTCCCCCAACCAGGTTTCGACAGCTCACGACGCTCTCAGGCAACTTGACGATGAAGGACACGCGTACTCCCCTCCGGGTAACGACTGAGTCACGCTCGTCAGCATACCAGGGGCACCGGACAGACCGGAAAGCGGGCGGAGAGTCGGCAGGCCTCCGACCGGGTGCGTCAGTGGACACTTCCTCCTTGAGGATGCACCGCGCCATGAGCAGGGGCCTGCGCCACCAGGGCGCGAAGCTGCTCCAGGTCCACCGGCTTGACGAGGTGGAGGTCGAAGCCCGCCTCGCGCGAGCGCTGGCGATCCGTGGCCTGCCCGTAGCCGGTGAGCGCCACCAGCAGCAGCGCCTCGCCTCCGGGCATGCACCTCAGGAGGCGCGCCACCTCATACCCGTCCAGTCCGGGCAGGCCGATGTCGAGGAGGACCACCTCAGGATTGGAGGCGCGCACCCGCTCGAGCGCACCCGGGCCGTCGTGGGCCAGGAGCACCTCATGGCCATCCAGCTCCAGCACCTCGGCGAGCAGCTCGGCGGCATCCACGTTGTCGTCCACCACCAGCACGCGGCGAGTCCCGGTGGACACCTCCTCCTCCGAGGAGGAGGAGCGAGGCCCTGCCTCGGACGCGAGAGGCACCCGATCCTCTGGAAGGAGCGGCAGGAACACCGTGAAGACGCTGCCCTGACCCACGCCCTCGCTCGCCGCCTCCACGCGGCCGCCGTGCATCTCCACCAGCCGCTTCACCAACGTCAGCCCCAGCCCCAGGCCCCCCTGCGCTCGCTCCAGCGTGCGTCCCACCTGCATGAAGGGCTCGAAGAGGTGCTGCTGCTCCTCGGGGGGGATGCCCATGCCCGTGTCCTCCACCCGCACCACCACCTGGCCCTCCTCGCACGCCAGTGACAGGGTGATGCGGCCCCCGGGCTCGGTGTACTTGACCGCGTTGTTCAAGAGGTTGCTGAACACCTGCTCGAGCCGCACCGGGTCCGCATCCGTCCACACCGGGCTCTCGGGGAGTCGGACGCACAGTTCATGGTCCCGGCCCTCCGCGAAGGCTCGCACCGCCTCCAGCGCGCGCCACGCCACCTCCACCAGGTCCACCGGGCATCGCTGCAGGTGGATCTTCCCCTTCGTCACCCGCGACACGTCCAACAAGTCGTCCACCAGCCGCTCCATGTGGTGAACCTGTCGCTCCATCACCTCGCGCTCGTGTTCCACGCTCTCGCCCTGTTCCAGCTTGCGCTTCATGAGGTGGACGGAGG
>QKJM01000307.1 GCA_003249315.1 Archangium sp. | reverse complement strand
AGTGTCTTGGGTGTGCCCGTGCTCGGCCACGCCATGGATGTCAACGCGGTGCTGGACGAGCACCCGGTGGATCAGGTCGTCATCGCGCTGCCGCTGGAGGAGCAGGCCGCCGTCAAGTCGCTCATGGAGATGCTGGCGCTGAGCACCGTGGACGTGAAGGTGGTGCCGGACCTCTACCAGTACGTCACCCTCTATGGCGGGCTCGAGGAGTTCGGTGGGCTGCCCATCATCAGCCTCCAGGGAGACCCGATGGCCGGGTGGAACCTGGTGACCAAGCGCGTCTTCGACATCCTCTTCGCCCTGGTGGCGATCGCGGTCAGCGCGCCGGTGATACTGGCGGTGGCGCTGGCGGTGAAGCTCACCAGCCGCGGCCCGCTGCTCTATCGCCAGGAGCGCATGGGCATGGACGGGGAGACCTTCCACATCCTCAAGTTCCGCACCATGCGCGTGGACGCGGAGTCCTCCGGCGCGATGATGGCCAGCAAGGATGACCCGCGCCGCACCCCCATCGGCACCTTCCTGCGCAAGTACTCGCTCGACGAGCTGCCCCAGTTCTTCAACGTCCTCACGGGCGACATGAGCCTCGTGGGCCCCCGCCCCGAGCGGCCCGTCTTCATCGAGGAGTTCAAGAAGCAGATTCCCCGCTACCACCTGCGCCACAAGGTGAAGGCCGGCATCACCGGCTGGGCGCAGATCAACGGCCTGCGCGGGCAGACCTCCATCCAGAAGCGGATCGAATACGACCTGTACTACATCGAGAACTGGTCGCTGTTGATGGACCTGAAGATCCTCGTGCGTACCGCGCTCGGCGGCTTCCTGTCGAAGAACGCGTACTAGCCGCCCGCGCCACCCTGGTGGCGGAGGTCCTTCAGTGAGGGCTCATGGGGCCACCGAGTACGGCCTCCACGCCCCCTTCCTCCGAGGCGCCCAGCCGGAAGTCCCAGCCGTGCGCCTGGGCCACCTGCGCGGTGATGGAGAGCCCCAGTCCCCTGCCGCTGGGGTTGCGCGTGCGCGCCGCGTTGCCGCGGGCATGGCGCTCCATCACCGAGGAGAGCTCCTCTGGTGGAATGCCGGGGCCGTCGTCGAGCACCCGAAGCTCGAAGCGCTCGCCGACCACGTCGAGTATCAGCGCCGCGTGTCGGCCGGGCAGGTTGTGGCGGACGGCATTGGAGAGGAGGTTGCCCACCGCCTGCTCGACGAGCGTCACGTCCGCATCCACCCACGTAGGGGCCTCGGGCGTGGCGGACTCCAGCGCCACCTGGGCCTCCTTGGCCACCGGGCGGATGCGCGCGGCGCAGCGGCGTACCACCTCGTTGAGGTCCACTCGGCTGCGGGTGAGCCGCGCCGTGCCCGCGTCGAGCCGTGCGACCAGCGTGAGGTTGTGGATGAGCGCGCCGATATGGTGCGCCTCGTCGATGGCGGAGCCGAGCCGCTCGCGCTCGGGAGGCTCGCCCCGCTCCAGCCGCTCGCGTAGCGCGGCGAGGTGCCCCATTAGCACGGTGAGGGGGATGTTCACGTCATGCGTGGTGTTCTCGAGGAACTCGCGCAGCGCGCGCTCGCGTTGTTCCTGCTGCTCGAGCCCGCTGCGAATCTCCCGCGCCGCGGCGTCGAACGCGCGCGACAACTCCGCTACCTCGTCGTTTCCCGGCTCGGCCACCTCGCCGAGGTAATCCGCTCGTGCCAGCGAGCGCACGCGCGTGGTGAGTCGGTGCAGCCGGCGCACCAGCGGTCCCATCGCGAGGAACACGGCCCCCCCGGTGACGCCGAGCGAGAGTGCGATCAGCACCCATGGGGACGGCATGCGGTCGGGTGGTGGAGGCCGGCGGCCCCTGGGGCCGGGTGGTGGACTCCCGGGAAGCGCTCGGCGCGCGAGCACCTGCGCACACGGCCCCTCCGTCCAGGGCATGTACACGCGCACCTGCACCACTTCCTGCCCGTCCAGCTCCACGCGCTGCAACTCGTCCTCTCCCGGGGGCAGGCTCGGTGCGAGCGGGTTGGCCGAGACGCCTTGCGCGTCGTAGGCGAAGAGCTGCACCTCGCCGAAGAGCCGCTCCGCTCCACCGCGTCTCCCAGGGGGTGGTTCGGGCAAGCCGTCTGGCCCGACAGGGGGCGGAGGAGGGGCGCCCGGAGGCGGTCCATCGAGATGGTCCGGAGGCGGTCGTGGTGGGCGTCGCAGTCGCCCGGCGCTCCAGTCCGAGGGGGAGGCCTCGCAGCGCTCGCGGCCCCCCTGCTGCATGTGGGTGAGGGCCACCTCTTCCAGCGTGAGGCGCAGGGCGCGGTTCTCCGTCGTGCGCTCCACGAGCAGCAGCACGGCGAGCAGCACCGCGCTGATGATCACCACCGTGAGCACCAGCCGCCCGCGCAGCCTCACGTGGTCTCATCCTCGCCAGACACGGCCAGCCTGTAGCCGATGCCCCACACCGTTTCGATGAGCCCCTCGACTCCGAGCTTCTTGCGCAGCCGCGACAGGTGTACGTCGAGCGTGCGCTCGGTGCCGTCGCGGTCCGGATCCAGCACGTTCTCCGCGAACCAGCGGCGGGAGATGGCCGCCCCGGGCCTCCGTGCGAGCGAGAGGAGGATGTCGAACTCCACGCGCGTGAGCCCCAGCGCGCGTCCCTGCCCGGTAGCGGTGCGCGCGTCCGGATCGATGGAGAGGGGGCCCGCCACCACCGGGCCCGCGCGCTGCAGGGTAGGGCGGCGCAGGCGGGCGCGCACCCGCTCCACCAGCTCCTCGGGCCAGAAGGGCTTGGTGAGGTAGTCGTCCGCGCCCAGTTGCAGGGCGCGTACTCGGTCGGTGGCGCCGGTCCGCGCGGAGAGGATGAGCACGGGCACCTCGGAGGCGGCGCGCAGGTCCTTGAGCAGATCCAACCCATAGGTGCCCGGCAGCATGAGATCCAACACGACGAGCTCGTAGGGGACCGGCTCTCCCTGTGGCCAGCGGCACCCCTCCCTCCACCACTCGGTCTGGAAGCCGGCCTTTCGCAGGTGCTCCACCACCTGCGCGCCCAGTTGTGCATCGTCCTCGACCACCAGGATGGGTCGGCTCATGTGCTCAGGCTCCCTCATGGACAGCCACCCTGCCAATGCCGTCGAAAGAGTTTCTTAAGAACCGCTCCCTACCTTGACCGTGGAGGAGGCGGTGCCGCTCGAGGTTCCTGCCTCCCCGGAGCGCTGGAGCTCCCCTCAGGAGGACACACGTGAAGAGAGCGCACATGAAGCTGCTGTGTACGTTCGGTGCCTTGTCGCTCGCGGGCATCGGGTGCCAGGCGGAGGAGCAGACGACCGCGGAGGCCCTCACCGAGACGGCTGCCGCCGTGGGCAGTGGCAACGCGGGCATCGGTCACGCTCCTCCGGGGATTCCCCTCGGTGGCCGTGGCCTCATGGGGCTGCGTGGGGATGGCTCGGGCCCCTGGGCCCACTGCGACGACACCCCGGAGGAGACGACGCAGGAGGTATGCGGCCAGACGTTGCTGGCCACGCGCAAGCTGGAGTGGTCGGGCTGCTCCCGCGGCGGGCACCACGGCGGGCCGCCGCCTCCTCCTCCCCCCGGGGCGGATACCGGTACGGATTCTGTCCCGTCGCGTCCCACGCACACCTCCGACGGCAAGGTGGAGGAGGTGCAGAGCGTGACGCTGGTATCGGGGGCGGCGTGCGCCGAGGACGCGGTGTACCGCTTCGAGACCACTCGCACCATGACGGTGACACACAGCGACTCGCTCGGCGGCAGCGGTGAGGAGAGCGGCTTCGTCACCACCGTCTCCGAGCGCACGCTCTCGGCGCGGCAGTACACGGTCGAGGAGACGCGCGATGTCTCCCACTCCGGTCAGCGCCCCGGGGAGGAGGTGGCCACGGCGGTGCGGAAGACCGGCATCCTCACCCGTCAGGTGGACCTCGACGCCCCCAGCGTGATGGAGACCGGCTTGCTCACCCTGTCGGGTAGCGAGGGCGTCCGCACCGTGGAGCTGCAGGGCGTCTTCCGAGGTGCCCCCGAGGTCTGCCGCCACCCGACCGCCGGCACCCTGGTGGACACCGCGCCGGACGGCACCGTTACCACCACCGTCTTCCAGTCCACCTGCGGCACTGCCCTGGTGAACGGTGAGGAGGTGCAGCTCGGTCATCGTCGCGGCCCGGGTGGCATGCCTCCCCGGCACTGAGCTCCCGGGTCATTCAAAAGGTTGCCTGCTGGACCATGACTTCCACAGTCTCTCAGCGAGTGCGTTCGCGGGAGGGGCTGTGGAGGTCGAGGCGGTGAGACGGACGGAGGTGTCACCGGGCGTGATGGTCTTCAGCGGGATGAGCAAGCGCAAGTCACAGCCGTTGATGGACCCTCGCTCCGGGGCGGGAGGTTCATCCTTGTTCATCTTCATGCGTCTCGTTGGCCTCGAGCTGGGATACTCGCGCATCGTGCGCGGCGGCGGCCTTGGGGTCCATCAGTCTCCAGTAGGGCTCGGCCCAGCGGTAGGCGGCCTGGGCGTGTTCCATGGCCGGGCCTTGCAGGAGTTGCTTGCAACGGAGGGCTTGTTGGAGGACTTGCTCGAGCACAGAGCGTAGCGGGCCGCGCACCTGGATGACGCTCAGTATGGCCTGGTGGGCCTGTTGGAGAGCGGAGGCGGTCTGCTGCATGTGCCACGTCACCTGGGCCCGGGCTTCGGGCAGGGAGCGACAGCCGAATA
>QKJM01000092.1 GCA_003249315.1 Archangium sp. | reverse complement strand
AGCGGGCGATGGAGAAGAGCACCGCGTTGCCCAGGCCGCCACCCACCAGGACGACGGTCTCGTTGCGGCCGATCTCCGTGGGCGTGCCCGTGGGGCCCATCAGCACCACCGGCTCGCCCGGACGCAGGGCGGCGCACAGCCGGGACGAGGAGCCCATCTCCAGGACGATGGTGCCCATCAGCCCCTGCTCCTTGTCCACCCAGGCGCCGGTGAGGGCCAGTCCCTCCATGGTGAGGCGCACTCCGTCCACCACGGGCGCCGTCCGCTCGAAGTTCTGCAGCCGGTAGAACTGGCCGGGCTCGAAGTGCTTCGCCGCGAAGGGGGCCTTCACCACCACCTCCACGATGGTGGGGGTGAGCCGGTTGACCGTCACCACCGTGGCCAGCAGGGCCTCGTCCAGCTCGTGGAAGTGCTTCTCCAGCTTCTCGTCCCGCCGGGTCTGCGCCAGCTCGTCATCGAAGTCCAGCGCGGCCACCTCACTGGCGAAGAGGCGGGCCACCTCGGGGTAGCCGTCCTTCGCGCTGGCCATGGCCTTCACCACGTTGCCCGCATAGGTGGGGTGGTTGTCGCCGAAGTACGAGATGAAGCGCCCCTCCTTGCGGTACGAGGTGAAGAAGCCCGCCTTCTGCGAGATGTCCTCCACCGGCTTCACCGGCGAGAGGGTGAAGCCCTCTCCCTCCTCGACCAGCTCGTGGCTCTTGAAGTACTGGCCGCGCTCGTCGAGCTCGAAGGTGCCCGGGTACTCCTTCTCGTAGGTGACGTTGGGCGCCGTGCCGGCGGCCACGCACACCGTGCGCGCGGGCAGCTCGAAGAACTCGCCGCTGCCGCGCAGCTTGCCGTCCTTCGTCACCATCCGCTCGAAGCGCAGGGCCCTCACCGCGCCCTGCTCGTCCGGCAGGGCCTCCACCGGGTTCATGCGCTCGATGAAGCGGATGCCCTCCTCCAGCGCCTTGGCCACCTCCTCGTGGTTGAGGCGGTAGGCGGGGGACTCGGTGAGGCCACGGCGGTACACCAGGCTCACGCCGCCCCAGGCGCGGACCAGCTTGATGAAGTCGGGCTCGCGGCCCTCGGCCTTCGCCTTCTCACGCTCGGCGCGCACCGCCCGGCCGTGCTCCAGGAAGGTCTGGTAGGTGGCCTTCTCCTCGGCGTCCAGGCGCGCGAGGAGGGCTTCCTCGCCCATATCGGCCACCAGCTTCTCGTGGCGCGCGAGCGCCTTCTCCACCTGCACCGGGTAGTAGGCCATCAGCTCCGTGGCCGTGTCGATGCCCGTCAGGCCGCCGCCGATGACGATGGCGGGGAGCTGCACCTGCAGGTTGGCCAGCGAGTCGCGCTTGAAGGCGCCGGTGAGCTGCAGCGCCATGAGGAAGTCGCTCGCCTTGCGGATGCCCCGGATGAGGTTGTTCTTCATCCCGATGATGGTGGGCTTCCCCGCGCCCGCGGCGATGGCGATGTGATCGAACCCAATCGCCCACGCGTCCTCGACGGTGAGGGTGCCACCGAAGCGCACGCCGCCGTAGATGCGCAGGTTCTCCCGGCGCGACAGCGTCAGGTGGAGCAGGGTGAGGAAGTTCTTGTCCCAGCGCACGGTGATTCCGTACTCGGACACACCGCCGAAGCCCTCTTGAACCCGCTCGTCCAGCTCGCGGGTGAGGGCCTTCCAGTCCCGGATGGGCTTCATCGCCTGGCCGTTGCGGCCCACCAGCTCATCGGCGAAGGGCTCGATCTTGAGGCCGTCGATGCCGGTGACGCCGAAGCCCTCGTTGAGCAGGTAGTGGGAGAGGGTGTAGCCGGCGGGGCCCAGACCCACCACCAGCACGTTGCGGCCCACGTAGGGCAGCGCGTACGGGCGGCGGACGTTGAGCGGGTTCCACCGGGTGAGCAGGCCGTAGATCTCGAAGCCCCAGGGCAGCTCCAGCACGTCGGTGAGGGAGGCCGTCTCGGCCAGGGGGATGTTCACCGGCTCCTGCTTCTGGAAGATGCAGGCCTTCATGCAGTCGTTGCAGATGCGGTGGCCGGTGCCCGGGCACATGGGGTTGTCCAGCATCACCATGGCCAGCGCGCCCAGTGAGTTGCCCTCGCGCTTGAGGGCGTGGGCCTCGGAGATGCGCTCGTCGAGTGGGCAGCCGGTGAGGGGAATGCCCAGCGGGTTCTTCTTGAAGGAGTGGCCCTCGGCGGCGGGGTCCTTCGCGGTGATGCCCGAGGAGCAGGTATCTTTCTGACGCTCGTGGCAGATGACGCAGTAGTCCACCTCGCCCATGACGTCGCGCGGGGTGCCGCGGCGGTCCGTCAGCTTGAAGCCGTCGCGGAAGCGCAGGTGGGAGTCCGGGCCCTGGGTGGCCTCGGGCAGGGTCTCGTCCGGGCGCTCGAGGTGTACGAGTTGATCGAACGCCAGGGGCTTGGGCACCCGGTGGGTGGCCCACTTGTGGAAGAGCTCCTTCGTCTCCGGGTGGAGGGCGCGGGCGTACGTCCAGCGGTCCGCCAGGGACAGCAGGGCGCGCACCGCCTGCAGCTCGGCCGCGTCATCGCCCTGGGTGACGAGGCTGGAGCCGAAGGCCTCCTTGCCCTCGGGGGGAGCGAGGAGCGCGGCGCGCAGGCTCTTCCAACGCTCGCGCAGCGCCGCCGCCTTCTCCTCGGAGCCGGCCGGCGGGTTGCCGGAGAAGAGTCGCTCCAGGTCCATCAGCGTGAGGATGGCCTCGGCCAGTCCTCGCTCGGGATCATCGCCCAGGGCCTCGGGGAAGCCGAGCGAGAGGAGCAGGTTCATCCGCGCGTCCAGCGACGGGTACTCGGCGAGGGTAGGGCGGTCCGCGGCGCCCTTCTTGAAGACGCGGCGGGTGATGAACTCGCGCTTGAAGTCGAAGAGGGGCAGCTCGCCCTCGAGGTGGCGGGCCAGCCGGTCCACCTCGGTCTCCAGGCGGAAGAGGCGGCTGATGAAGGCGGACACGTGGCGGGCCACGCGGATGAGCAGCTCGGACTCGGCCGGACCGGCGAGGCCGGTGCCCCCGGACTTGCGGTACGCGTCGAAGGCCTGGAAGAGCTCGGGCTCGTCGGCGGCCAGCTGCTCGTCGAAGCGCTCGGCCAGGCGGCGCAGCCCGCGGGGACGGTAGAGATCCTCGAAGCCGAAGCCGGGGAGGCCGAGGGTCAGCGAGGGGCCGTCGTCGATGGGAAGGGCGGTCAAGGGGCGCATGTCACTCGGGGTGATAGAGGGCAACCGCAGGAAAACGGATGCCGGAACGCCCCTATTTCGCGGCCCGTTGCCTGGAAAGCAAGCAGACTCGACCTCCGCGGGTCGGCCTCCCTCCTCCCGCTGCCACCTGTGGGGAAGGGGGGCACTCTCACCCTCGGCCTCATGTACGGAGAGGCGAGGCCGGAGTGCGAATCTCTCGAACCGGTCTGGTTGTCTGACAGGTTGGGACGGAGCTCGGCCGCCAGCGGTCCCGAGTCCGGTGTGCGCCCAGGCGCCCGGTTCGAGGGGGACTTCCCCTCCGGTTGCTGCTGGTGGGGAAGTGTAGTCAGTACCTTGGGAGAGATGAGGCACGCCGTCGCGCCGCGGTACCCCGCGTTCCGGCGTGCTGCTACGTTCCTCCCGCCTCGGCGTCCCGATGAAGCAGCGGGCTCGCCTGACGTACCCACACTCACAGGAAGACCCTCGTGGCCGGAAGCAGCCTGCTCACCCTGATTGATGACATCGCCAGCCTCCTGGACGACGTCGCGGCGATGACCAAGGTCGCGACCAAGAAGACCGCTGGTGTTCTCGGAGACGATCTCGCGCTCAACGCCCAGCAGGTCACGGGTGTCACCGCCGATCGCGAGCTCCCCGTCGTCTGGGCGGTCGCGAAGGGCTCCCTGGTCAACAAGGCGATCCTCGTCCCCGTCGCCCTGGCCATCAGCGCCCTGGCTCCCTGGGCCATCACTCCCCTGTTGATGCTGGGTGGTGCCTTCCTCTGCTTCGAGGGCTTCGAGAAGCTGGCCCACAAGTTCCTGCACGGCAAGCCAGGGGATGAGAGCCACCATGAGGAGCTCGTCCAGGCCGTCGCCGACCCCGTGGTCGATCTCGTTGCTTTCGAGAAGGAGAAGATCAAGGGCGCGGTCCGCACCGACTTCATCCTCTCGGCGGAGATCATCGTCATCGCGCTCGGCACGGTGTCCGAAGCGTCCTTCGGTCAGCGGGTCGCCGTGCTGACCGGCATCGCCATCATCATGACCCTCGGCGTCTATGGTCTGGTGGGTGGCATCGTCAAACTCGATGATGTCGGGCTCTACTTCAGCGGGAAGACGGACCCCGGCTTCGGCGGTCGATTGCAGCGTGGACTCGGCCGGGGGCTGCTCCTGACCGCTCCCCTCCTGATGAAGACGCTCGCCATCGCTGGTACGGCCGCCATGTTCATGGTCGGCGGTGGCATCCTCGTCCACGGCATTCCCCCCGTGCATCACCTCATCGAGGAGCTCGCGCACGGGATGGGGAGCGTGCCGGGGCTTGGGGGCTTCCTGCTGGCCGTGGCGCCGGCGCTGCTGAATGCGGTGGCGGGAGTCATCGCGGGCGCACTGGCCCTCATGGGCGTGTCGGCGGTGACGCGGGCCTACCGGAGCATCCGGCCGAGCATGGAGTAGGCTTCTCTGAGAAGGTGGGCCGGAAATATTGCGTATGGTCGATGACAGCTCCCAGCACGCGCCTCCGC
>QKJM01000631.1 GCA_003249315.1 Archangium sp. | reverse complement strand
CAGACATCACGAGGAGTACGCCAAGAGCAACACCCAGAAGCTTCTGGCGAGCAGTCATCCGGCAGCGTGACCATGTCCGCGGCAGTCTCACTCGGGCACCTGTTCGACGAAGTATCCCAGGGAACGTACCCCATTCCGGAGGTGCGGACAGTCCCCTGCCCCCTCCCGAGGGCCCGCTGGTCGGCTTCGCCTTGCGCGAAATACCTCCGCGCTACTTCAAGGCACTGCGCGTCGAGGAGACTTCCGACACCGTCCCTGCGTGCGCCGTGCGGCTCGTGGCCGAGTTCGTCGCCGCCGAGCGCTTCGTCCTGGTGGTGCGGCCGCCGGAGGCCTGAGTCCTCCTGCCTCAGAAGCCGAGCGAGGGGAGGGGAGGCAGGGGCTCCCTTCGCTCCATCGCACGCTCCACCTCCGCCGCATAGCGCCGCAGCAGTGGCAGGCGCGAGGAGCCGGGCAGTGCCTCCTCCGCATCCGCCAGCACCTGCTGGAGTATCTCGCGAGTGGAGCGCAGGTCCGACGCGTCCGTCACCCGCAGCGCCACCTCTCCGGCCAGCCGCAGCAGCCGCAGCACCACGGCGGGCTCCTTGGCGCCGTAGCGGCTGAGCTGCTCGGTGGCCAGCACGAGGTAGTCCCGCGGCTCGAGGGCTCGCAGGAAGACGCGCGGGCGTCCCATCGAGTCGGCCAGCACGCGTGGGCTCGGTTTCAACCGACACAGCTCGCACAGCAGGAGGGTGAGTTGGTCCACGGACTCCACCGCGGTGGACGGGTCGTTGACGGCCGGCGAGAGGGCCTTCAGGGCCACGTCCACGAGCTGCCGCACTCCCAGCGCGATGTCCTGCTTCGGCTCGCGCCAGGGGCCGATGAGCACGGCGCGCTCCACCCCCTCGGCCACTCGCTCCGCCTCCTTCGGGGGCCCCTGCTCCGAGAGTATCCGGCCCAGCCGCGCCTCCCTCACCACGGGCTCTCCGATGGCCAGGTCCACGTGGATGAAAAGCTTGTGCTCCTCGGCCAGCGACAGCAGCGCCCGGGTGTCGATGTCCACCACGAATCCAGAGGAGGGGGCGGAGATGGTCCGCCCTGTGCCCGAGGGCGTCGAGGCCGTGAGAGCGGCCTCGGCGTGCCGGCGGTGCTGCCGGTCCTGTGTGCGCGCCACCTCCAGGGTGAACGTCCTTACCCTGCGGACGATCTGCTCGACGCGCACCATCTTGAGTGTGTTCGTCACCTGGAAGATGAGGGCCGCGCCGCAGAGGACGAGCAACAGCATGGCCAGGCTGAGCGCCGGTCGGGGCTCCACGTCCGGGTCCTCCACCAAACCGAACGCGGACACCCCCACCAGACAGTAGACGCCGGTGCCCACGAAGACGGGGACGAGGACGCGGGAGCCCGGCTCCCCGATGAAGAGGCGCAGCAGGCGGGGGGAGTACTGGCTGGCGGTGTTCTGCAGCACCAGCAGGAACAGCGACAGGGCGATGCTCAGGGTGGTGATGACGACTCCCAGCATCGTGGCGAGGAGCACCCGGGCCTCCTCGACGGAGGCGCGCCAGGCCAGGCCGCTCAGCCACCAGGGTCGGCCGAAGGGCTCGGCCACGAAGAGCAAGGCCAACCCGGCTCCCACCCCCATTCCCAGTGTGGGGAAGAGCCAGGTGCTGTTTCGGGCCCACATCATCACCCGGCGGACGAACGCACTCTCCATGTCACGACCTCCCCTGTCCTGTGTCAGGATGCCGCGCCAGGGAGGCTCCCATGTCGACGCCTGCGCCGCTGAATATCCAGACCCCTCGTGGCCCCGCGGGTCACTTCCTGCTCGGCATCCTTCCGGAGACCCGACGCGACGTGCTCGGGTTCCTGCTGCGGACGTTCCACGAGTACGGCGACGTCGCCCGCTATCGGCTCGGTACCTTCACGTCCCATCTCATCAGCCACCCGGACGGTGTCCGACGGGTGTTGCAGGAGAACGTGAAGAACTACACCAAGCATCACTTCAGCTACGGGATGATGCGTCGGGTGGTGGGCAATGGCCTGCTCACCAGCGAGGGCTCCCTCTGGTTGCGCCAGCGCCGCCTGGCCCAGCCCGCCTTCCACAAGCAGCGCATCGCCGCCATGGGCCGGTTGATGGTCGAGGCCACCCGCAAGATGTTGGAGCACTGGGAGGCCCATGCCCCCAGCGGGCAGCCGCTCCTCATCGGCGAGGAGATGATGCGGTTGACGCTGCGCATCGTCGGGGATGCCCTCTTCGGAACGAACGTGGACCCGCACGTTTCCTCCGAGGTCGCCCAAGCCTTCAACGTGCTCAACGAGCAGGTCGTCACCCGCTTCCGCACCTTCCGCCTGCTGCCGCCGGTGCTGCCCACGCGCTATGATCGGGAGTTCCGCCAGGCCATCAGCACCCTGGATTCCATCGTCCAGACCCTCATCACCGAGCGCCGCCGCCGTGGTGAGGACACGGGAGATCTGCTCTCCATGTTCATCCTCGCGCGCGACGATGAGACGGGCGAGCAGATGGATGACAAGCAGCTCCGCGACGAGGTGCTCACCATGCTCCTCGCGGGTCATGAGACGACGGCCACCGCGCTGAGCTGGGCATGGGCGCTGCTCGAGCAGAACCCCCAGGAGGAGGCCCGGCTGCACGCGGAGCTGGATGAGGTGCTCGGTGGTCGCCTCCCCACCGTCGAAGACATCCCCCGGCTGGCCTTCACGCGCCAGGTGGTGGAGGAGACGCTGCGGCTCTACCCGTCGGCCTACATCATCAGCCGCAAGGTGGAGGAGGACGACGTCATCGGTGGCTACCGGATTCCCGGCGGCACCCTGGTGGATGTCAGCCCCTATGTGACTCACCGCCACCCGGAGTTCTGGGACGAGCCGGAGGCCTTTCGCCCGGAGCGTTTCTCGCCGGAGCAGACGGCTCGGCGCCCTCGCTTCGCATACTTCCCCTTCCTCGGCGGCCCTCGCCAGTGCATCGGCAATGCCTTCGCGCTCATGGAGGCGCAGCTCATCCTCGCCACCGTGGCCCAGCGCTTCCGGCCGCGCTCCGCACCCGGCTACCAGCTCGTTCCCGAGCCCCTCATCACCCTCCGACCCCGGGGCGGCCTCCCCATGCTGTTGGAGCGACGCGAGGTCTCCGCACCCTCGGAGGTTCGCAGCGCGTAGGTCCGATGGGCCTCGGTGGAGCGGTCAGAGCGCCGTGTAGGTCCGCTTCGCCGGTACCGAGTAGAGGTGCTCCTCCGGCAGTACGTATGCCGTCAGCCGGCCTCCGTACACGCACCCCGTGTCCAGGCCGATCGCATGCGGGTGGCGCTGCAGCCCCCTCAGGGCATCGTGCCCGAACACCACCAGCTCCGGCCCCCTCCACCGGCTCGCCCACGCCACCCCCGCATCCACCTTCTTCGACGGTGTCCCGTTCGCCTTGATGCTTCGCAGGTTCAGCAGCAGCTCCGGCTCCTGCTCCTCCAGCCTCACCCCAGGCACCAGCCCCGCGTGTACCACCAGCACGTTCAGCTCCGGGAAACGCCAGTACAGAGGCAGGGACTCCAGCCAGGCCCAGTCCCTCGGCGCCAGCGTGTCCAGTACCTGCTCGTGCTCGGGCTTCAGCTTCTTTCCCGCCGGTTGTTGGCCCCCTCTCCAGCGCAGGACGTGCTCGTCGTGGTTGCCTCGCACCGCGCACATCCCCTGCTCCCGCGCCCGACGCACCACCCCCGCCGAGTCCGGCCCCTTCGCCACCAGGTCTCCCACCAGGACCACCCGGTCCTCCGGCTTTCTTCCGCACTCCTCCAGCAGCGCGTCCAACTCCTCCGCACAGCCGTGTACGTCCCCGATGAAGATGGTTCGCTGCATCGTGCTCTCTTCCGCGGGCTCAACTCGGGATGCTCGACACCCTCACCCCGTCCCTCTCCCGGAGGGAGAGGGGTTTTGTTCCTCCGGCGGCTTCACCTTCCACCTCCGGTGCAGCCATAGCCACTGCTCCGGGTACTTTCGGATGTATTTCTCCAGTACGTCCGTCACCGCCTGCGTGTGCGCCCTCAGCCCGTCCTTCTCGTCCTCTACCTCCGGCGCCGCGATAGGTCCCTCTACCTCCAGCCTCAACTTCCTCCCGCTCTCGTCCCTTATCCCCATCACCACGAACACCGGCGCCCCCGCCCTCTTCGCAGCCATCGCCATCGCCGGCGTCGTCGACGCCAGCCTCCCGAAGAACGGCACGAACACCGCCGCCTTCGCCGGCAAGGCCTGGTCCAGCAGCATCAGCACCGACTCCCCCAGCTTCACTGCCTCCAAGGTATGGACGATCGCCCCTCTCGGGTAGATGAGCCCCGCCCCCGCCCTCAGTCGGTTGTCCACGATGCGCATGTTCAGCGCCCCCTTCAGCGGTCGCACCAGCGCGTTCACCGGTAGACCCCTCCTCAACAGCATCTTCCCCGCCCGCTCCCAGTTGCCGAAGTGTGCCGTTACCAGCAGTGCTCCCTGTCCCTTCGCCACGCTCGCTTTCAGCGCCTCCCACCCCTCGCCCCTCACCTCCGGCTCCTCCCACTCCGCCTCCACGTGGTCGTTCTCGTCCAGCGACTCCACCACCACCCGCGCCATCATCACGTAGGCCCCCAGCGCGATCCGCCGACGCTCCGCCTCGCTCTTCTCCGGAAACGCATGCGCCAGGTTCTCCAGCGCCACCCGCCGACGGATGCCCAGCGTG
>QKJM01000213.1 GCA_003249315.1 Archangium sp. | reverse complement strand
GACGGTGGAGAGTCAGCGTCGCGCGCTGCGCGCGGGAAGGAGCGAGTCATGAAGCTGCTCGTCACCGGAGGGACGGGATTCCTGGGCTCGCACCTGGTGCCGCGGCTGGTGGCTGCGGGCCACTCGGTGCGGCTCATCGGTCGGACGAAGCCCGCGGGGCCGGCCTTCGAGAAGGTGGAGTACGTCCGCGGAGACCTGAAGGACCGGGACTCCGTGCGGCGCGCGCTGGAAGGGATGGAGGCCGTCTACCACCTGGCGGGGCTCGTCTCCTTCCAGCCCAAGGACGCGCGGCGCATGTACGAGCTGCACGTAGACTGCACGCGCGAGCTGCTGCGGGACGTGCGCGAGTCCAGCGTCCAGCGCGTCATCCTCGCCTCCACCTCGGGCACCATCGCCGTGTCCAAGGAGGAGATCCTGGGCACCGAGGAGGACGACTACCCCCTCACCGTGGTGGGGCGCTGGCCGTACTACCTGTCGAAGATCTACGAGGAGAAGCTGGCGCTGGAGTATTGCCGCCAGCACGCCATTCCGCTGGTGGTGCTCAACCCGAGCCTGCTGATGGGGCCCGGTGACGAGCGGCTGTCCTCCACGTGGACGGTGATGAAGTACCTGCAGGGGGAGATTCCCTCCATGCCCGGCGGCGGGCTGTCCTTCGTGGACGCGCGCGACGCGGCGGACGCCTTCGTGAACGCGCTCACCCGCGGTCAGGTGTACGGGCGCCACCTCATGGGGGTGAACCTGTCGCTGGCGGACTTCTACAAGCGGCTGGAGCGGCTCACGGGCGTACCCGCGCCCCGGCTGAGGCTGCCCTCCCAGGTGAACGTGCTGGGCTCGAAGCTGCTCGAGCGCGTGGCGAAGTGGCGCGGCACGGAGCCGAAGCTGGATCCCCAGGAGGTGGAGATCGGCGAGCACTACTTCTACCTGGACGCCTCCAAGGCCGAGCGCGAGCTGGGCTTCCAGGCCCGTGACATCCACGAGACGCTGAGCGACACGGTGCAGTACCTGTACACGCGTATGGCCCCGGGCCACGAGCCGGGCACCCGAGGCCGGCTCGCGGAGCTGCGCGAGGGGACCTGAGAGGGCAATCCCTCACCCTAGCCCTCTCCCAAAGGGAGAGGGAACCTACACGGATACGACCAGGTATGGCCCTCTCCCCCTGGGAGAGGGTCGGGGTGAGGGTCTGCCGGGTCAGCGCTCGCGGCCTCTACCCCACCACCCGGTTGCGGCCGGTCTTCTTCGCCTTGTAGAGGTTCGCGTCCGCCACCTTGATGAACTGTAGCGGCTCGTTCATGTCGGACTCCATCTGCGCCACCCCGATGGACAGGGTGACGGGGATGTCCTGGTCCTCGAAAACGAACGACTTCTGCTCGATGGTGCGGCGGATCTTCTCCGCGAAGATGCGGACGTTCTCCGGGGGATCCTCCGGCACCACCACGGCGAACTCCTCGCCGCCGTAGCGCGCGAAGCACTGCTCCCGGCGCACCATCCGCTTGATGCTCTGCCCCAGCTCGCGCAGCACGTAGTCACCCGCCAGGTGCCCGTGTACGTCGTTGATCTTCTTGAAGAAGTCGATGTCGAACATCATCAGCGATAGCGGGCGCCTGTAACGGTGGCACCGCCCCATCTCCCTCTCCAGGTACTCGAGGAAGTAGCGCTTGTTGTTCACCCCGGTGAGCCCGTCCACGATGGTCAGCGTGTAGATGGTCTCGTGGTACTGCAGCTCCACGTTGTCGCCGGTGAGGAACTTGAAGATGGAGCCGCCCACCTTGATGAGGTCGCCACTTCGCAGCGGCGTCTCCTGCATCACCTCCTGGTCGTTGAGGTAGGTGCCGTTGGTGGACTTGAGATCCTCCACGAACATCCGCCCCTGGCGGCGCAGGACACGGACATGGCGACGCGACACGTTGTCGAGGTCCACCACGATGTGGTTGTCCTCTCCTCGCCCGATGGTGAGCTCGGCATCCTGAATCGCGTACTTCTTGCCCAGCTCCGGACCGTGGATCTGCACGAGGCAGCACTCCGCTTCCGCAACTCGCACGTCCAGGAGCGAGGAGATCTTGGTTACCCGGGTTTCATCGCCAGCCATGGGACTCGGAGTCATAGCACGGAAGGCCGGGTGGGAGCCACGAACACCGGAAGTCCGGGGGGTTCAGGTACTCAACGAAGCCCGTGGATCGGGCTTGCCGGGGCCAGCGGCCCTCCGGGTAAGGTGCCTGAACATATGGCCAAGCTACTGGCAATGATCCTGGCAGGGGGGGCGGGAACCCGGCTGGAGCCGCTCACGCGCGAGCGGGCCAAACCGGCGGTGCCCTTCGGTGGGCGCTACCGCATCATCGACTTCGTCCTCTCCAACTTCGCCAACTCCGGCATCTACCGGATGAAGGTGCTCACGCAGTACAAGAGCGACTCGCTCAACAAGCACCTGTCGCGCGCCTGGAGGATGACGGCCTTCCTGGGCCACTACGTGGAGGCGGTGCCGGCGCAGATGCGCACAGGCATGGACTGGTACAAGGGCAGCGCGGATGCCATCTACCAGAACCTCAACATCATCACCGACGAGGAGCCGGACTACATCTTCGTCTTCGGGGCGGACCACATCTACCGGATGGACTGCCGGCAGATGCTGAACTTCCACATCGACCGCAAGGCGGCCTGCACGGTGGCGGCCATCCCCGTCCCCATCGAGTACGGGCCGGAGTTCGGCATCATCGACGTGGGCCCGGACGGGAGGATGCTGGACTTCCTGGAGAAGCCCAGGCAGCCGCCGCCCATGCCGGGAAACCCGAAGATGTGCCTGGCCTCCATGGGCAACTACCTCTTCAGCACCGACTCTCTGGTGCAGGAGGTGGTGCGCGACGCCGCGGACGAGAAGAGCGCCCACGACTTCGGCAAGTCCATCATCAGCGAGCTGTACAAGCGCGAGCCGGTGTACGTGTACGACTTCGCGCGCAACGAGATTTCGGGCCAGGAGGAGAAGGAGCGCGGCTACTGGCGGGACGTGGGGAACATCGACGTCTACTACGAGTCCAACATGGAGCTGGTGGAGGTGAACCCCGTCTTCAACCTCTACAACGAGAACTGGCCCATCTACACCCAGCCCTACAACTTCCCGCCGGCCAAGTTCGTCTTCGCCGACACGGCGCACAACCGGGTGGGCCACGCCACGGACTCGCTGGTGAGCGAGGGGTGCATCATCTCCGGCAGCCACGTACACCGCTCGGTGCTCAGCCCCAAGGTGCGCGTCAACTCGTACTCAGAGGTGCAGGACTCCATCCTCTTCGAGAACGTCACCATCGGGCGGCGCTGCCGCATCCGCAAGGCCATCATCGACAAGAACGTGGACATCCCCCCGGGGATGACCATCGGGTACGACCTGGAGGAGGACAAGCGCCGCTTCCATGTCACCCCGGGCGGAGTGGTGGTCATCCCCAAGGGGATGAAGGTGGCCTGAGGGCCCCGGGCTCGCCCCGGAGCCCCCCAGCCCCTCAGCGGAAGGCGGCCTTCACCTCGGGCTTGTTGAGCACCACCAGCGCCCAGATGCCCGCGGGCAGGCCGATGATGCAGCAGCAACTCGAGAAGCAGGGGATGATGGCGATGATGGAGGCGGCGATGGCCAGGCCATAGCTCTCCAGGTTCTTCATCTTCATGCCACCGACGAGGATGAGCCCGCCCAGGGCCGCGCCCAGCAGGGCGAAGACGATACCCAAGGGGCCCGCGGAGGCCTGCACCCCCTCGATGAGGCCCCGGTACTGCGCCATGTTCGGATCCTCGAAGAGCTCGGGGGGCAGCGCTCCAGCGCCGCCTCCGAGGAGCGAGGTCACCAGGTTGATGAGCTGGTAGACGATCAGCAACGCGCCCGTCACCATCAGCAGGATGGCGGGCGTGGACACCTGCTCCCGAGCCGAGGTGCTACCCGGCCCCGGAGAGCCCGGAAGGTTCTCCATGATTGTTCCCCTCTACCTCGTGGGTGAAAAGTCCCACGATTCCACCCGGAGGAGAGGGGGAGCGCCAGAGAAATGTCAGGCCGGCTGCTTCTCCGCCTGGATCCGCTTCTCGAAGGCCGCCACCGTCTGGGCGATCTCCTGGTTCACCTGGTGCAGCACGTCCTGCTTCTCGCGGAAGGGCAGGAAGGCGCTCTTGAAGCCGGAGACGATGATGGTGGTCAGGTCCTCCAGGGACAGCCCGAGGGCCTTGTGCGCCAGCCACATCTCCTTCGTCACGGTGGTGTCGGTGATGAGCCGGTTGTCGGTGTTGATGGTCACCCGCAGGCCGTAGTCGAAGTAGAACTTCAGCGGGTGCGCCTCAAGGCTCGGTACGGCCCCCGTCTGCACGTTGGAGGAGAGGCACACCTCCATCGGTATCCGGTGGTCGTTCACATAGTTGAGCAGGTCGCCATCCTCACGAAGCCGCGTGCCGTGGCCGATGCGGTGCGCCCCCAGGTAGTGGATGGCCTGGGAGATGGACTCGGGGCCGAAGGCCTCGCCCGCGTGCGCCGTGCAGTTGACGTTGTTGCGGAGGATGAGCTGGAAGGCGTCCTTGTGGTCCTTCGCCGGGAAGCTGGCCTCGGCGCCGGCCAGGTCGAAGCCGATGACGCCCCGGTTCTTGTAGGCCACGCTCAGCTCCGCCAGCCGCACCGACGTCTGCGGGTTGATGTGGCGGATGCCGCAGACGATGACGCC
>QKJM01000351.1 GCA_003249315.1 Archangium sp. | reverse complement strand
ACATTGTCGAGGACCACCAACAGCCGAGGGTGCTCGCTCAAGAGCATCCTTACCGCCCCGGGCTCGAAGTGTACCCGCGCATCTGCATCCGGAGGAATGGCGAGGGCATGGCTCGCCCAGCGGTCCAGCACGGGCTGGACCTTGTCGGACGAGAGAACGTCGGGCCCGATGTGCTCCCAGAGGATGCCGTCGGGGTAGCGGGACTCTGGTTCGCGCTCGAACTCCTGGGCGAGCTGCTGCGCCAGGGTCGTCTTGCCGATGCCCGCCATGCCTCGGACGGCCGTGGCGGCTATCCTCCCGCTGAGGGCCAGTTGACCGCGCTCCAACAGGAGCCTGGAAACCTCGTCGAGGGCCTGCTCGCGCCGGATGGTATCGCGCATCAGACCGAGAGGCACGGGTCGCGTCCAACGGCGCTCCAGGCGGATGTTGTGGACGGTGACGGGTCCGTTGCCCTGAACCTGGGTCGAGCCGATGTAGATGCTCCCCCCGGCCTGGTTCAGGGATCCCACGACCTGCGCGCCCTTGTTATCGAAGTCCGCGGACATTCCCCCTCCTCGCCGAGAGCAGCCGGTGCTTGGGAAGCCCATGAGTCTACGGGATCGGCTACGCGCGCACCATGCGGAACAGGTCGCTCTGGGGCGTGACGACAGGCCTGTCCGTGCTTCTCCTCCCGCTCAGACTCGGGGGAGCCGGATTCCGGTCATGCCTTCGCCCTTCATCAGGGACTGCGCGCAGGCTGCTCCATCCGGAGGACTCTCCGACGGGCTACGCGTCCTGGAGCAGCAACGGGGGAGTCCTTCGCGGATACGCGCTCCGAGGTGGTGTACAGCGGCCCGCCGGGCGTGCCCGCGCTCAACCTGTCTGCTTGTCAGACAGGTTGCCGAAGCCACGCCTCCGCCCAGGGCGCGGTCACCAGGAGACGAGCGGAGCGCTCCCCTGCGGTCCGCTGATGCACGGTCCCGGCATGACTACCGTTTGGGGTGCCAGAGAGAGGGAGTCTCCACATGAGCATGAGCGCCAAACGCCACAAGCCTCGCCCGGGGGAGATCTACACCGTCCAGGAGGAAGGGGAGACGCTGTTCATGGTTGCCGAGCGGGCGTACGGAGATGGCAACAAATGGACGGGCATCCTGGTGAAGAATCCCCGCGCCATCCCCGAGCGGCTGCTGAAGGGCGAGCAGCTCTACATCCCCACGGAGGAGGAGCTGCTCTCCATCGTGCCTTCGGCGGCACAGACCTTCTGAATCAGGGCATGTCGAGTCGGATGTTGAAAGTGTATTTCACGCTGACAGGCTTGCCCTGGTAGTGGACCGGGCGGTAGCGCCAGTGCGTCAGGGCTTGGAGCACCGCCCCGTCCATGTGGGGCAGGCCCCTGATGATGCGGCAGTCCTGGACTCGGCCCTCCTGGGTGACGACGCACCGGGCGATGAGCAGACCCTGGACGCGGGCGGCGAGGGCCTCTCGCGTGTATTGGATTGGCGGACCCGAGAGCCGCACGGGTGGTGTCATGCCCGCGCCGAAGTCGACGATCTCCTCGCCGCTGCCCAGGGCGAGCGCGTTGCCGAGCGCCATTCCAGCCACGTACGGCATGCCGGGGACTCCGCCTTCCTCGACACCATCGGGGTGGCTTCCAGGGACGTAGGGCAGCTCCTGGGTGTCGTCCACCGGCTCGGGCTCGGTATTCGCGGGCGGATCCACCTCCACGGGCTTGGGCGGCATGACGGTGGGCTGGACCAGCTCCTTCCTGCGCGGCTTGGGCTTCACCGTGCGTGGCTTGGGCTGGGCCGCGACGGCCGGGGGATTCGGGTTGCCTCGTGGGGGCTGGGGGATGGCTCGGAGCATCGTGAGCTCGGTGAGCTCCTTCGGCAGCGCCTCCACCGCGGCCTTCCCCGAGAGGGCCAGCACGCCGGCCACAAGGCCCGCGTGAAGCATCATGGACACCAACATCCCCGTCCCCAGACGCCCTGCTCCCGCACCTCGCTCCTCGATGACCGACTGGAACATCCCGTTGACCTCCTGTCTGACTCGACCCAACTTACGGAGTCACGGAGGCCCAATGGTCCTGGCCGACTCATCTCTTCGTCATGGTTTCGTCATGAACCTCCATCCGGTAGCCCACGCCGCGCAGGGTGTGGATGGTGAAGGCGGAGGTGCTCGTCCAGCCGAGCTTCTTCTTCAGGTTGGAGACGAAGTTGTCCACGGTGCGCGGATCCACCACCACGTCCTGGCCCCACACCGCGTCCAATATCTCCTGTCGGGTGAGGGCTCGCCCCCGGTGGCGCAGCAGCCAGGCGAGCAGGTCGAACTCGGTGCGGGTGAGCTCTATCTGGCTCCCGTCGGCCCGAGAGAGGGCACGTCGGTCGAGCTCCAGGGTGAAGCCGGCGAAGCTCAATATCTGGAGGGGAGCACTGCCCGCGCGGCGCAGCAGCGCGCCCACCCGGGCGAGCAGCTCGCGCAGTCGGTAGGGCTTGGTGAGGTAGTCCTGGGCGCCAGCCTCGAAGCCGCGGACGATGTCGTCCTCCAGGGATCGCGCGGTGAGCATCAACACCATGCTGCGCACACCGCTGGAGCGCAGCCTCCGGCAGAAGGTGTAGCCGTCCTCGCCCGGCAGCATCACGTCGAGGATCAGCAGCTCGAACGAGCGCTCGCGCAGCAGCGACTCGGCCTCCTGGGCGTGGGTGGCGACCGCGACCTCGTAGCCCTCGTCCTGGAGGTTGTCGCGCAGGGCGAGCCTCAGGTTCGCGTCGTCCTCGACGATGAGGATGGAGGGCCGGGAGGGAGGCGGGGTGCTGGGGGCGTTCATGGCGGGGGTTCGGGGAAGGTGAGGGCGAAGGTGGTGCCCTCGGGGCTGGAGGTGGCGATGGAGATGCGGCCTCCATGGAGATGCATGATTCTGCGGCACAGTGCGAGCCCGAGGCCACTGCCATGCACCTCGGAGCCCGTCTGGCTCAGCCGGTAGAAGTCTCCGAAGACGTTCTCCCACTCGTGCTCGGGGATGCCCTGGCCGTTGTCGGAGAAGAGGACCATGACGCCATGGCCCGCGTGGGGATAGGCGCGCACGGAGAGCTCCACCGGGTCGCGCGCGTTGTAGGCGCGGGCGTTGCGCGCCAGGTTGGAGAAGAGCAGGCGCAGGAGGGAGGCATCCGCCTCCAGCTCCACGTCCCCTACGTCCGCGCTGAGGTGGACGGGGACGGAGGGGGTGCCCTCCAGCTCCATGCGCAGGTGGGCCACCAGCTCTTCCAGTCGCACGCGGCCCAGTCGCGGCCTCCACCGGCCCTTGTCGATGCGGTTGAAGGACAGGATGTTCTCCACGAGGAAGTGCAGCCCGTCCGCGGCCTGGACGATGCGGGTGGGGTAGTCCCGCACCTCGGGGACGTGGGAGAGCCGGCGCTCCAGCGTCTCCCCCATCAGCCGGATGGAGGCCAGCGGCGTGCGCAGCTCGTGGGAGACGGTGGCCACGAAGTCGCTCTTGAGCTCCACGTAGCGGTAGCGGCCCCGCTGAGCCACCACGGCCAGCACGACGATCGCCAGCGCGAGCGCGCCGCAGGTGGCCACCAGCAGCGTCTTCAGCCCGTATCGCTGTTCGATCGCCGCCTCGGCCGCGGCCCATTGGGGGATGATCACCTCCACGTGCAGGCGCTCCAGGGGTTGTACCGCGCCGGGCCTCAGCCGCAGCCGGGCGTCCTCGTCGAAGAGATCACGCCCGCGCATGTCCTCGGCCAGCTCCCGCAGCAGCGCCTCCGGATTCACGGCGATGCCGCGCACCACCTCCTCGCGGGACTCCACGTACCAGCGCTCGCCGATGAGGGTGGGGCCGGAGAGGCCCTCGGGCATCACCAGCATGCCGGCGCCGGCCTCCCGGGCGCGGGCCTGGAAGTCCTCGGAGGGCTCGCCGAGCGTGGCGCTGAGCCTCACGGTGCGCGCATGCAGGAAGTCGAAGTCCGGCTGGGTGAAGCGCCAGCGTTCGCGCAGCAGGTCCCTCTGCAGCCCGGCCGACCGCTCGATTCCGCCGAAGTCCTCGGGCAGCCCCTCGCGCAGCAGCGCGCGCACGAGCGGCGGGGTGTGCTCGCCCCGCTGGAGCCGCTCGAGCAGCAGGAGGAGGAAGGGCAGCTCCTGCTCCCTGGGGAGCGGGTGCTCGGCGTGGTGGCGCAGCAACTCCTCGACGAGCGCGTGGGCCCGTGTGGTGTCCCGCGCGGCGAGCGCCGCCTCCACCGCGCGCAGGTGGGTGAGCCGTTCCTGCCAGGGGCCGGCGGGTGCGCCCCCCTCGAGGGCACGGGCGAGCTGCTGGTAGTGTCTCCGGGCGGAGGTGTCCTCGCCGGGGGCCGAGCGGGTGAGGCGGGGAAGGAACTGGTGCCCGCGGAATTGGAGGTAGAAGCCCTCGCCAGGGGCGAGCGGGTCTCCCATGGCGGCGTGGATGCCGGGGGTGCTCTCCTCGAGTCTCTGGCCGAGTGTGTGGCGCAGGGCCTGGGTGGCATACCCCTCGAGCGCGTCGCGGCGGGAGCGGAGCTGCGCGCGGGCGTCCTCTCGCTCCTGGGCGAAGATGCGCTGGAGGCTCACCAGCCCCCAGCCGAGGGCGAGCAGGCCGCAGCCAAGAGCGAGGAGGGTTGGGAGGAGCCGGCGCACCATGGAAGGCCAGGGCCGACTCTACCTTAGGGTGGCTCCGCCCGGCTGGGTTGTGCC
>QKJM01000086.1 GCA_003249315.1 Archangium sp. | reverse complement strand
ATCACCCGGCTCCAGAACCGGAAGTAGAGCAGGTGCATCACCGCATGCTCGGGGCCACCCACGTACACGTCCACCGGCAGCCAGCGCTGGGCCTCCTTCGGATCGAAGGGCGCCTGGTCGTAGTGCGGGGACAGGTAGCGCGCGTAGTACCAGCAGGAGTCGACGAAGGTGTCCATCGTCTCCGTCTCGCGCCGGGCGGGACCGCCGCAGTGCGGACAGGTGGTGTTGACGAAGTCGGGCACCTTGGCCAGGGGCGGCTCGCCCTTTCCAGTGAGCACCGCCTGGGTGTCGATCTCCGGCAGGCGCACCGGGAGCTGATCCTCGGGCACCGGCAGGCCCTTCCGCTCGGGATCGCACTTCTCGCAGTAGACGATGGGGATGGGCGTGCCCCAGTAGCGCTGGCGGCTGAAGCCCCAGTCCTTCTGGCGATAGGTCACCGTGGCCTTGCCTCGGCCCTCGGCCTCCAGCTTCGCGGCCATCTTCCTGCGCGCCTCGGAGGAGGGCAGCCCGGAGAACTCACCGGCGTCCACCAGCACGCCATCCTCCGTATAGGCCGCCTCCAGCGCATTCGCCGGGGGCAGCGGCTCGCCGGAGGCCGGCTGCACCACCACCTTCATGGGCAGGTCGTACTTGCGGGCGAAGGCGAAGTCGCGCTCGTCGTGCGCCGGCACGCTCATCACCGCCCCCGTGCCGTAGTCGGCCAGCACGAAGTTGGCGATCCAGATGGGCACCTGCTGCCCGGTGAAGGGGTTGAGGGCGTGGGCGCCGGTGAAGACACCCTCCTTGGTGGCGCCCTCGGCGGTGCGCTCTATCTTGGAGGTGGCGGCCATCTTCGCCACGAAGGCATCCACCTCGGCGCGGTGCTCGGGAGTGGTCACCCGGGCCACCAGCTCGTGATCCGGCGCCAGCACCACGTAGGTGCAGCCGAAGATGGTGTCCACGCGGGTGGTGAAGACGCGGATGCGCTCCTCACGGCCCTGTACCTGGAAGTCCGCTTCCACGCCTTCCGAGCGGCCGATCCAGTTGCGCTGCATGGAGGTGACGCGCTCGGGCCACTGCTTCAACTCGTCCAGGCCGTCCAGCAGCGCCTGCGAGTAGCGGGTGATGCGGAAGGCCCACTCGGGCTGCTCCTTGTCCACCACCGCCGACTCGCAGCGCTCGCACACCCCGTCCTTCACCTGCTCGTTGGCGATGACCGTCAGGCAGCCCGTACACCAGTTCACCTTGCTGAAGCGGCGATAGACGAGCCCCTTCTCCAGCATCTTGATGAAGAACCACTGGTTCCAGCGGTAGTACTCGGGCGAGCTGGTGTTCACCTCGCGGGTCCAGTCGTAGCAGTAGCCCAGCGTCTGGATCTCCGCCTTGAAGGACTCGATGTTCGCCTGGGTGCGCACCGCCGGGTGGACCCCGTCCTTGATGGCCGCGTTCTCCGCCGGCAGGCCCAGCGCATCCCACCCCATGGGGTGCAGCACGTCGCAGCCCCGCATCTGGAAGTAGCGGGCATATACATCACCCAGCAGGTAGTTGCGCACGTGCCCCATGTGCATCTGCCCACTGGGGTAGGGCAGCATCTCGAGGATGTACTTCTTGGGCGCATCCGGACGGGCGCCCGCCCGGAACACCCCCGCCTCATCCCAGCGGGCCTGCCACTTCTTCTCGATAACCTGCGGCTCGTAGCGCTCGTTCATGGCCATGACCTGGGGCGTCTTAGTGGGACGCACGTTCACAGGCAACAACTGACGCGCCGGTCAACGTTCCCCTGACGACTCTCCCTCACTCCCGGGCAGGCGGGCGACACGTGCCGCCGTCGCTTCACTTTGATTTATGGCCCGTTCCGTACTATCCGCGCGTTCATGGAACTCCCGGTGGTGCGGATCAACGAGGTGTCGAAGTACGAGGGTCAGGACGTCGAGCTGCGGGGTTGGCTCTACAACAAGCGTTCGTCCGGCAAGCTGCACTTCCTGCAGGTGCGTGATGGCTCGGGCATCATCCAGGCCGTGATGTTCAAGGGGGACGTATCGCCCGAGCTGTTCGAGCAGGCGGACCACCTCGGCCAGGAGACCTCCGTCAAGGTGCGAGGCACGGTGCGCGCGGACAAGCGCAGCCCGCTGGGCTTCGAGCTGGGGGTGAAGGACCTGGAGGTGGTCCACGAGGCGCGGGAATACCCCATCACCCCCAAGGAGCACGGGGTGGCCTACCTGATGGAGCACCGGCACCTGTGGCTGCGCTCCAACCGGCAGAACGTCATCATCCGGGTGCGCCACACCATCGAGAAGGCCATCCGGGACTACTTCGACCAGAACGGCTTCACCCTGGTGGACGCGCCCGTCTTCACCCCGTCCGCCTGCGAGGGCACCAGCACCCTCTTCGAGGTGCCCTACTTCGATCTGGGCAAGGCGTACCTGACCCAGTCGGGGCAGCTCTACATGGAGGCCGCGGCCATGGCCTTCGGGAAGGTGTACTGCTTCGGCCCCACCTTCCGCGCCGAGAAGAGCAAGACGCGCCGGCACCTCACCGAGTTCTGGATGGTGGAGCCGGAGGTGGCCTACATGACGCTCGACGAGGACATGGATCTCGCCGAGGACTTCATCTGCTTCATCGTCCAGCGGGTGCTGGAGAAGCACGAGAAGGAGCTGGTGGAGGTGCTCGAGCGAGACGTCTCCAAGCTCAAGTCCGTGCAGAAGCCCTTCCCTCGCATCACCTACGACGAGGCCATCGAGCGGCTGCAGAAGGCCGGGCACGACGCGAAGTGGGGAGATGACTTCGGCGGCGACGAGGAGACGGTGCTGGCCAACCAGTTCGACCGGCCGGTCATCGTCCACCGCTACCCCGCCGAGCTGAAGGCCTTCTACTTCAAGAAGGATTCGAACAACCCGAAGCTCGCGCTGGGCATGGACGTGCTCGCGCCCGAGGGCTACGGGGAGATCATCGGCGGCGGCCAGCGCGAGGAGAGCCAGGAGACGCTGGAGTCGGCCATCCAGGCGCACAACCTGCCGATGGAGGCCTTCAACTGGTACATGGATCTGCGCAAGTACGGCAGCGTGCCGCACGCGGGCTTCGGCCTGGGCGTGGAGCGCACCGTGGCCTGGCTGTGCGGCCTGCACCACGTGCGTGAGACGATCCCCTTCGCGCGCATGATGGAGCGGATCACTCCGTAAGCCCCCTCTCCCTCTGGGAGAGGGCCACCCTCCGCGCCTCGGGGAGAGCTACTCGAGGCGCAGGAGGCCCTTCACCGTATCCTGGACGGCCTTGGACTGGACGGGCTTGACCAGGTAGGCGCTGGCCCCGAGCGTCATGGCGCGCTGGCGGTCCTCGGTCGCGGACTCGGTGGTGATGACCACGATGGGGACGGTGCGGTAGGCCTCCGTCTGCCGGATGTGGCGGATGAGCTTGAGCCCATCCATCAGCGGCATGTTGATGTCGGTGAGGACGAGATCGTACTGCCCGCCGGTGAGCTTCTTGAGGCCTTCGGCGCCGTTCTGGGCCTCATCCGTGTGGAGCCACGGGCCCATGCGCTGCAACGCGTACATGAGGCTGCGCCGCATGGCCTGTGAGTCGTCCACCACCAGCGCGCGAATCTGCTGCGTCATGGGTGGCAACATAGCACCACCCCACGGAGCGCCAGCAGGAGGAGTGCGTGCCCCCTACCCTCCTCGGCAGGGAAGGGAGCAGACCCGACGAGACGGATCACGTCCTCTCCATGACTCGAGAGGACGCCAGCGACCTTCCGCTTCACGGGCTCGAGGACGGCCGCATCGTCCTACGTCGGGCTGAAGCGGACGGCGCGCCCCTGGGCGGACCGGGGCGGATCGATCGCCCTCCCCTTCCGGTGCTCCCTCGGCGCGTCCAGGAACGTGCCCAGCATCACCCAGCGCCGCGCCTCCTCCTCCCGGCCCGGCTTCGCCACCAGCGGCGTCGTGTAGTGCCAGAAGGGCAGCCGGTACACCGTCACCCCTCCCACCGTGTTCACCCGCTCGATCTGCGTGAAGTGCCCGCCCTTGGCGTACACCAGCCACTGGTGCTCCACCGCCGGCGTGGCCAGCGTCAGGTGCATGTCCACGTAGCCGTCGAAGGCCTCCGCGTCCTCCGGGTGGTGATCATTGTGCGGGCCGGTGTAGTCCCCGGGGCCGTAGCACAGCACCTGAATCCCCCACCTGCGCCGCAGCGCCCGCCCGCTCACCGAGGCCGCGAAGGCCGCGAAGCTCTCCGAGTGGAGCATGGCCACCAGCCCCACCTCCTCGGCCGCCTTCCACGAGCGCGAGCGCCGGCTCTCCAGCAGCGCCGTCCTCACCCGCACGGTCTTGGGCAGCAGCTCCGCGTAGTTCTCCGTCATCCCCCAGATGCTCTCCGGGGGAATCGCGTCCTCCATCACCGTCAGCTTGTCGCGCAGCGCCGCCTCCAGCGCGTCCCGGCAGGCCCTCGCCTTGCTCGCGTCGATGACGCCGCTCAGCGAGACGAAGCGCCGCCCCGGCTGCAGCAGCGCACCACACACGTCCTTGTCCCGCCCCTCCAGGATGCGACGCCCCCTGGGCGTGAGCAGCTCGGCGAACTCCGAGGGAAAGCCCTTCACATGTCACCGCCTCTTGCGCGCCAGTTCCACCAGCGCCGGTCCTATCTCGCCCAGCGGCAGCACCCGGCTCGCGGAGCCCGTGGCCACCGCCTCCTGCGGCATTCCGTAGATGACCG
>QKJM01000876.1 GCA_003249315.1 Archangium sp. | reverse complement strand
CGGCGAGGGCCCCGCGGAGACCTTCCCCCTCCCCTTCGTACTGCGCGACATCCGCATCGACTACGTGCTCGCCAGCGAGCAGTTCATGCCTCGTAGCAGCAAGGTGATTCGCGTGGAGGCCTCGGACCACTACCCCGTGGTGGCCGACCTCTCCCTGCTCGAGCCCCCGCAGGCCCCCGCCTCCGAGGTGGTGCGGCGCGAGCCGGCGCAGGCCTCCGCCTCGGCTCCCTAGTCACTTCCTCCGCACGGACCCCCTCAGCTTGACATGCTATTCCATGGGGTCTTCGTCACGAAAATGAAATAAGTCCTGCTTTCTTGTTTTCTTGGTTTTTCTAGTTGGGCTCGAATGTCTACGAAGCGTATAGGGATGCCGCTGCGGCACGTCTCTCGCGCAGTCGAACCTCAACAAGGAAGCAGTCACGATGGCCCTGAAGTCTCTACGAACCGCGACGGGGGTCTCCCGCGCCGCCCTGCTGCTGGTGGGAGGATTGTGTTCCCTGGGGGTGGTGACCCCCTCGGAGGCCGCGCCGATCGCGGCGAGCCCCAGCGGTACATACAGTCTGGTGACCTACAACACGCTGGGAGCCACGCCGCGTTGCATGGACGTGGCGGGCGGCAGCTCGCTGAACGGCGCCAACATCCAGCAGTGGGACTGTCTTGGAAACGGGGCGCAGGGCTTCCGGCTGGAGCCGGTGAGTGGTGGGTACTATCGGCTGGTCAACCAGAACAGCGGCAAGTGCCTGGACGTGGAGGGGTGGAGCACGGCCAATGGCGGCAACATCGGACAGTGGCCCTGCGTCGCCGGTCAGCCCAACCAGGAGTTCCTGCTCGAGCCCTCGGAGTACTTCTACACGCTGAGGAACCGTCACAGCGGCAAGTGCCTGGACGTGGAGGCCTGGGGCACGACGAACGGCACCAACATCCAGCAGTGGGACTGTCTCGGCAACGCCGCGCAGCGGTTCCTCCTGGTCGTGTCGGGCTCGGTGCCGGGCTACATGTCGGCCATCAACCGCCATAGCGGCAAGTGCCTGGATGTGGAGCTCGCGGGGATGGGGAACGGGGCGAACGTGCAGCAGTGGGAGTGCCTGGGTGTGAACCACCAGTCGTTCGCGCTGTCGGCGCAGGGGGTCTACCAGCGCGCCCTCTTCCGCCACAGCAACATGTGCCTGGACGTGGAGGCGAACAGCACCAACAATGGTGCCAATCTGTGGCAGTGGGGGTGCAACGGCGGTGGCGCCCAGAACTTCTTCGCGGCGCAGGTGGATGGCTATTTCAAGTTCCTCAACCAGACGAGCCTCCGCTGCGCGGACATGGGCGGCTGGGCCACGAACGACGGAGCGAGCCTCGTCCAGTGGGAGTGCGTCCACAGGGGCGAGAACCAGATGTTCGCCCTGGCGGGGAGTGAGGTGCGGATGTCGCAGGTCCACGGTGGGACGGATCCCCGGGCGGTGCGCCTGGCCGACGGCAGGTTGCTGGGCACCTTCGGCGGCTCCGACGCGGGCATGCCCGTCACCCGCCTGGTGCTCAGCTCCGACAATGGTCGCAGTTGGTCGGACCTGGGCATCGCATCCACGGGCCTCCTGGATGAGGACATGGGCAACGCCTTCCCGCTGCAGCTCCCCTCGGGGCGGCTGCTGGTGGCGGTGCGGCACCACACGTACAACACACCCGGCGACATCTCCCAGGGCACGTATCGCATCCGCGTGCGCTACAGCGACGATCTGGGGGTCACCTGGAATCAGCTCTCCGAGGTGGAGATCAACCAGGGCTCGAAGCAGTCCGCGGGTATCTGGGAGCCGTTCCTGTACCTGGCCTCCGACGGCTCGCTCCACGTCTACTACGCCAAGGAGTGGAAGGGGAACAATGACCAGGACATCGTCATGCGGCGCTCGATGGATGGGGGCCTGACCTGGGGGCCGATCGTCACCGTGGCCACCCAGTCCGGGCGGCGTGACGGCATGCCCTCGGTGGCGCGTCTGGCGGACGGAAGCCTCATGGCTGTGTTCGAGTCGCTGCCGAATGGCGCCGGCATCGCCCGGATCGATCGGATCATCTCCACCGACAATGGCAGCACGTGGGGCTCGCGGGCGCCCATCTACGCGGGGGAGAACGACAAGGTGTACGTGGGGGCTCCCTTCATCATCTCCCTGCCCAACGGCAGGCTCGTGGCCTCCTTCATGCGGGACGACATCGGCCCCGTCCTCAGCACCCCGGAGAAGAGGGAGGAGTATCCGGACCTGCGCATCGTCGCCACCACCACGGGGGGCATCACCAGCTCGAGCCCCATCTCCTGGAGCAGCATGAAGGTGGTCAGCCCTCCGAGGACGTACTGGCCTTCCCTGTACTCGCTGAACAACGGCGCGAACGAGTTCCTGCAACTCTATGAGCGCAGCGGGTGGAGTCGGACGCAGGTGGGCACCGTCTCTCCGTGACGTACGAGGGCTGTCTCTCCGAGGCAGCGGAAGGCCCGGCTCTCCGAACGAGGAGGGCTGGGCCTTGTTTCGTCTTCGCCAGGTATCAGGCCGGGAAGGCCTTGGCCTCCATGCGGAACCAGTCGCTGCCGTTGTTCATCTTCGCCTGGACCGAGTAGTGCTCGCCAGCCTTCAGGTACAGGGTGCCGCGCGCCTCCCGCCCGGCGCCAGGGGGAGGCTTGCCGTCGGCGGTGAAGACGATGGTCTTGGTCGCGACCTCCACGCCGTATTGCGTCGCGATCTCGTTCCCCTTCGAGTCCCGCAAGACCATCGTGGCGGCGTCGCTGTCGGAACCCACCACGGCGGAGATATTCATCTTGACCCCGGGGGTGTTGGAGAAGAACGAGAGCTTCGAGACCCCCCGGTCCTGGAAGTTGCGGAACCACGTGCCGCCGGCGGAGAAGTTCTGCACGGATCGCAGAGAGGCAGGGGAGGGGCGCGTGGGCCTCCTGCTCCGAGTGACGCCCGGGGTGCTCGGGCGACTCTCGAAGAGGTCGGGGGACTTGTAGGGATTCTGCGGGGCGGACTGCACCTGCTTCCAGTGGGTGCGGATCTTCTCCTGCGACCAGCTCATCGGGTAGGCGTAGACGCCCTTGCGGACCTCGACCGGGCGGCCCGCATGGCTCGCGCGGATCAGATCGGTCTTGTTGGGGTGGTTGGCGGGAATCGCCGCCGAGTTCGGGAACTGCTCGGCGTTGTAGATGTGCTTGTTCGGCAGGTCCGGCAGAGTGACTCCCTGCGCGGGCTTGCTGGAGGTGCTGGTCGCCTTGCTCGCCGCCGTGCTGCTGTAGGCCTGCAGCTTCGATTTGATGCTCGAGATGTATGTCATATGGTTCCTTGGGATGGACTGTCAGGCATGAATGGAGACGGACTCGAAGTCCGTCTCCTGCCGACATCTTCGTCGGGAACCGAGGAAAGTTGCATCGCTCCAGTCGGTTTTTGTGTTTTCACCGTTTGGAGTGGAATTGCAGGTCAGCGCCCGCGCAAACCTTGCATTCAATCGAGCTGCATTGCCCGCGAAACGCAAATCCTGCACCCCCTACTCCAACTGGAGGCCACAGTCACTGCACGCGCCCTCCACCAGCGGCGCGGCGGTGCCACAGGCCGGGCACGGAAGCTCGCCTTCCTCCGGCACCACCGGGTGGGGGCCCGAGCCCGGCAACAACCCCTCGCGCTCGATGCTCTCCCTCCACCCCTGCTGGAGCAGGGTCCCCACCCGGGGCACGTCCTCGGGGCGCACCAGCACCTGGAACTTCGGCGAGCAGCTCGGCTTGCTGCACGCCTCGCGATGGAGGAGGGCGGGCACGTCCGTGGCCAGGCACCGCTCCACCAGCCGCTTCGCGTCCATCAGCGGCATCTCCACGCAGGGCACCACTTCCGTCTCCGCCAGCGTCTTCTCTGCTTCTTGAGGTGTCATTCCCCGGAGTGAAGCGCACCCGGCCTCGCCCGTCCACGCCGACGGCGCGCCTCTCTCTCGTCTTGCCTCCCGGGGCAGGCGAGGGTGCGCGAGTGGATGCTTCGCCGTCCCGAGTTGTTTTCCGAGCGGGAGGGGTGTCCTCCACCCGGCAGCGCGGGCTCCTTCGAGAGGCCTGCTGTTTTCCATCCTTGCTTCACGGCTCGCACCCTGGTGGAGCGGTGATTAACCGTCGCACCTCACTCAACGCAGGGACGGCGCCGATGAATGAAGCAGCAGTCCTGGACTCTTCTCCCGTCATCCGCGCGGTGGAGCGGCAGCTCCCGCCTCACTACGCTCCTCAGGAGCGGATCATCGGCGCGCTGAGGGAGCTGTGGGCTACCCGCCACTACAACCTCGAGCGGCTCGAGGAGCTACACCGCGCGGTGCAGGTCTCCGGGCGCTTCCTCGCCCTGCCCATCGAGGCGTACTCCTCGCTCGATTCCTTCCAGCGGCGCAACGACGCGTGGATTCGCGTCTCGCTGGAGCTGAGCGAGCAGGTGACCCTGCGGGCGCTCGAGAGCGCGAGGCTCACCCCCCGGGACGTGGACCATGTCTTCTTCGTGTCGGTGACGGGCATCGCCACGCCGAGCATCGACGCGCGGCTGATGAACCGGCTGGGGATGCGTCAGGACATGAAGCGCACCCCCATCTTCGGGCTGGGGTGCGTGGCCGGGGCGGCCGGCATCGCGCGCGCGGCGGACTACCTGCGCGGCTGGAAGGGCCACACCGCCCTGGTCATCGCCACCGAGCTGTGCTCGCTG
>QKJM01000926.1 GCA_003249315.1 Archangium sp. | reverse complement strand
GTAGGTGAAGTCCCCGTTGAGCTGGCCCAGCTCCGGTCCCAGCGAGCGGCCCGCCGCGGAGGTGTGACACACCAGGCACTCACTCCGGCTCGGGTAGTACCAGGTCCGCTCGCCCACCTTGCGAAGCTTGGAGGCCGGTAGCAGGAAGGCGTCCGTCTGCTCCTCGTTCCACTCGTAGGTGTAGCCCGCCCAGATACCATCGGGGTGAAGCATCAGCAGCCGCGTCTCCACCCGCTGACCGTCCAGGAAGAACTCCTTCATGAGCACGCTGCCCAGGGGAAACTCGAAGTCACCGTCCGCGGCGAGGCGAATCGAGGTGCCATCCGGAATGGCCAGCGCCCGCTCCTTCTGCGCCCCATCCGACCAGAGCGGCGCATTGAGGGTGTAGGGAATCACTCCCGGCGCCAGTCGGGTCGGGTCCGCCGGGTCCACGCAGCCCGTCTCCGACAGCTTCTGGGGGAAGGCGACCGGCTCCGGCGTGCCCGCGGGCACCAACTGGTGGAGCGTCCCCTTCCGGAAGTTGAGCACGTAGAGCTCCCCGTCCAAGCCCTCGGCGAAGGAGGAGATGTCCAGGTTCGAGTCCAGCAGCACCTCGGCGCGGTTCTTCCCCGTCTGGGGATCCAAGGCAACGGCCCAGATGCGACCGCTGCCGAAGTCCCCGTAGACGAAGCGACCGATGAGTGAGGGGATGGCACTCCCCCGGTACACGAAGCCCCCGGTGATGGAGACGCCCTCGTCGTGCCCGTACTCCACCACCGGGCCGATCAGCCCCGTCTTCTTGCACGAGAGGGACTCGTAGCAGGAGGAGCCCTCCATGGTGTTCCAGCCGTAGTTGCCGCCGAGGACGACCTTGTCCACCTCCTCGATCATCCGCTGGCCCACGTCGCCGACCCACAGCTCTCCGGTGGCGCGGTCGAAGCTCCAGCGCCACGGGTTGCGGAAGCCCCAGGCGTAGATCTCCGGCCTCCCTCCGCCCTCGCTGAAGGGGTTGGTGGAGGGAATGGCGTAGGGCGAGGCGCCATCCACGTCGATGCGCAGCATCTTCCCCAGCAGCGAGCCGAAGTTCTGCGCATTGTCGCGAGGGTCCCCCGAGGAGCCCCCGTCCCCGAAGCCGATGTAGAGGAACCCGTCCGGGCCGAAGGCGATGTTGCCTCCGTTGTGGTTCTCGAAGGGCTGGGACTGGGTGAGTACCACCTGCTCGCTGGCCGGCGAGAGCGTGGCGCCTCTGTTCAGGCTCTTGAAGCGGGAGATGACGCTCCGCAGGCCGGTGGAGCCGCCCGAGTCCGTATACGAGAGGAACACCTCTCCGTTGCTCGCGAACCGGGGATGGAAGGCCATGCCGAGCAGGCCTCCCTCCCGGGCCGACGTGTCCACGGGTAGCTTGATGAACGTACTGACGTCCCTGGAGGTGACGTTGGGCCGGTTGGGGAAGACCTTCACCGTCCCCGTCCGCTCCACCACGAAGAAGCGCGCTCCGGTGCCGGGCTCCTGCAGGAGCAGGACGGGCTCTTCGAACTCCAGCTCCGGAAACACCCGGGAGATCGCCACACCGGTGTCTTCGATGGGACGAAGGGGAGCCACGCACGTCGGGTTGGCGGGCCGCTGGTCCAATCCCCAGGGAGAGGAGTCCCCCGCGTCACCCGTCCCCGCGTCCGGCTCGTCCTCCTCTGGCGCCTGCTGGCCCGCATCGGGTACCTGCGGGCCCGCATCGGGCGTCTGCCTGCCCGCGTCGGGCGTCTGCCTGCCCGCGTCGGGCGTCTGCTGGCCCCCATCGAAGAAGTGAGGCTCCTCGACAGGAGAGGCCATACCCGCATCGGGATGGCCGTCGCTCCCAGGATTCGAGCAACCACTCGTGAGGGTGACCAGCACGAGACCAAAAGCCAGTGGGAATCGAAGCGTCGTCATTGGAAAACACTCGTCAGCTCTTTGATGAGTGGGGAGTGCGCCGGCCGTCAGCAACAGCACGGAGGTGCGATTCCTCCGCCAGAGCTGGTCAGTTCCGGATAGGCCCGCTCCCGTGTGCCACCGACACTTCGAGGGGGCGACCTTGACACGTCCGGAAGCATGGTTCTCTTGAGGTTGCCAGCGGTAACAACCACACGATGTGAAGCAGACGAACGCACCGCAACTCCGAGAGGAGAGCGGTATGAAGAGGAGACGACCATGCTGACTCGCAAGAACCCGTTCGACGTGAGCAATGGAGCCGTGGCGCTGGGGCCCCTGATGACCCGGGAGTTCGACCAGTTCTTCCGAGACCTGACGATGCCCGGCTTCCGCCAGAGCGGGACACGCGAACTCACGCCTCCCACGGACATCTACGAGACGGCCGAGGGCATCACCCTGCAGGTGGATCTGCCCGGGCATCAGGCCGACGCCATCGAGGTGAAGGTGGAGAACGACACGCTGAGCATCCGCTCGGAGCGCAAGGCGGCGCGCGCGGACAAGGAGGGGGCGCGGCGGCTGGAGCGCGCCTTCGGGGTGTACGCCCGCACCTTCGTGCTGCCGCGCACGGTGGATGCGTCCAGGGTGGAGGCGCGGTACGACAACGGCGTCCTCACCCTGAGCGTGCCCCGGCGTGAGGAGGCGAAGCCGCGCACGGTACAGGTGAAGGTGAACGGCTAGCCGTACGACGAGGAACACCGCCGGAGCAGGAGTTCGTACCTGGGCCCGCTGCCTCGGCAGCGGCCGTACGGACTCTGTCCGGCACCACACCCTGCTATCGCGCGGCGGGGCGATTCCAACTCCAGGAGCGTCCCTCTATCCATCTCGCTTCCGCGTGGCGTCGAATCCATCGCCGCTCCACGCCAGGGAGGCAACCATGGTGGAAAGAGTCGCCACGCTCGTGCTGTCCGGAGGAGGAGCCAAGGGAGCGTTCCAGATTGGCGCCGAGCGTGTCCTGCGAGAGGAGTTCGGGTTTCGCTGGGAGCGCATCTTCGGGGTGTCCGTCGGAGCGCTCAACACGGCGTTGCTCGCGCAGCACCAATACGAGCAGCTTCGGAACCTCTGGCTGGGAATCCGGGAGGAGGATGTCTATCGGAAGTTCTCCTGGCCGATGGTGCTCTTCCGACTCGGAGTCCTGCGCAAGCTGGGGTTCTACGATGACAGTCCGTTGAGGCAGCTCATCCGGAAGAACTGTGAGGGGAAGCCCTTCCTCACGCCCGCGCACGTCGGCCGGGTGTCGCTCGTGTCGGGGGAATACGAGATGGTCTCCTCCAACGAGCCCGAGCCGGACTTCATGGACGCGGTGTGGCAGAGCGCGACCATGCCGGTCCTCTGGGAGGCCATCGGCCCGATGGCCCACGTGGACGGAGGGCTGCGCAACGTCACCCCGCTCGGTGACGCGCTGAACTTCAAGCCGAGGGAGATCGTCGTCATCCCCTGCAGCACGCCCAGGAGCGAGCGGATCAACCCGCCCACCAACATCCTGGACGTGGCCAAGCGCAGCCTGACGGACATCACCATCAGTGAGATCCTGCTCAATGACGTGCGGGAGTTCACCCGCCTCAACGATCTGGTGAAGCAGGCGCACGATGCGGGGCTGACGCTCAAGAGGCCGGACGGCCATCCGTACGTCTACTGCCCCATCACGGTGATCGAACCGGAGAAGCCGCTGGGGGACACCCTGGACTTCTCGCGGGAGACGATCCGGCTGCGAATGCGCCACGGCGAGGAGGTGGCCCGGGCGGCCATCGAGCGGCTCGGCGTGAGCCCCCCTCGGCTCTCCCCGACGCTGCCCACCCCCGAGCACCCCATGCCCGCCTGACGCGGGTGGGTGGGTGGCGCCAGCACCCACGCTTCTCAAGGGACGCCCGGGATGCGATGCGCCTGCTGAGACATGCGCAGGCCCGCCCTCCGGGTGCCCTCACCTGGATTGTCCGTCGCTCATCGCCCTCTCCAGGGGGAAGTTCAGGCTTCTTCGTCGGGCAGAAGCGTGAGCAGTAGCTCGTCGTCGGGTCCGAGCGGGCGCCAACCGGGCGGTGGTTGCGTGGCGAGAAGCGCGTCTCCGACTTGACTGACACGCTCCTCGTGGGTTGTTGGGGTGAAGGTACCCCAACGAGCGAGTGCCACGGCAATCTTGAAGCGATTTGCGTCATCCAGCACATCCGGCCAGCCGTTTGGGAGTGCTTCGGCCAGTTCGCGAACAAGTTGACCGCGAACCAGTCTTGTAATCCGACCACTCCGCTCCGCCTCGACCACCAAGCAGCTGAACACCTGCACTCCGGCGATGTCGTCCGGACCAAGTTCCTCGGCCAGCGCCACCAGCGAAGCGGTAGGACGCGCCTCCGCGAAGGAGGTGAGCGAATCGTAGCCGAGGTCGCGGATCCGCTCGTACAGGCGCACCCTCCAATTGCCCTCCCAGGAGCGTCCTTCGCTCATCGCCCTCTCCAGGGAGTGAACTTCATTGGGATGTCGTACACCTTCATATACCCCGCGACGATGTCCAGAACCTCGTTCCGCGTCAACATCCGGCCAACCCTGGTCTCAGCGTCCCCCAGCGCTTTCATGATCATCCGGTTCCATTCACCGGGCCATTTGCGCCCCAACATCCAGTTTCCACCGCCGTGAATTGCCTCGTGGCTCGCCCGTTCCATTCGGACGCAGAACTGGTCGATGCTCCATTCCCCGGTGAAGCCGCGCTTCTCGAACCACTCTCGAAATTCTTTGGGCAGGACGTGGTGCTTGGGAGGCTCGCCCATGCC
>QKJM01000363.1 GCA_003249315.1 Archangium sp. | reverse complement strand
GGAGGATGCGGGGCATGTCCTTCGCGAAGGACTCGGCCGTCGGGTAGCGCTGGCGCGTGAGCGCGTCCAGCTCCGCCTCCGGCCTCTTCCCTCCCGCCTTGAAGCCCGCGTACCACAGATCCTGCGGCTCCAGCTTCCGCCCCAGCCGAGACTCGATCTCCCCGGCCACCCGCGGCACCAGCGGCGACGCCAGCACCTGCTCCAGCAGCGCCTTCACCCGCTCCTCGGGCAGCTCGCGCCCCAGCTCGAAGCTGCGCGCCAGCGCCGTGGGCGCCACCGGTACGTAGGGATCCTCCCGCCGCGCCGCGTGGAACTGCGCCAGCAGCTTCTCGTAGCGCACGTCCGGCTCGCGTGCCCCCTCCACCACCGCCGGACGCTCCGGTGCGTCCTCCTCCACCGTCTCCGCCGGCGCCACCTTCACCTCGTTGGTGTACGGGTTCCAGTCCACCCGCGGGTTGTCGATGACCACCGCCGGAATCGTCTGCGTGACGATGCGCTCCATCACCTTGACGATCATCCGCTGCTTCGCCAGCCCCTCGGGATCCGCGTACCGGGCCTTCAGCTCGTCGCGCAGGTTCCAGTGGCTGATCAGCCGCAGGCCCTGGGGAAAGAGCCGGCGCCCCTGCTCATCCACCAGGTGGTGCATCCAGATGTTGTACTCGGCGATGTAGAGATCCGCCTCCGCGCTCGCGCGAGTGACGGCCTGCCGCACCTCGGCGGGCACGCGGCGGTTGAAGCGACCGGTGAGCCGGGCCTCGGCCCACTGGCGCCGGGTGTAGCCAGGGCCCTGCTCCATCCGCTCGGCCAGGGTGGTGAGCGGGAAGTTGAGCAACGCCACGAAGCCCACCTTCGACTGGAAGAGATCCTCCGTGACGTGCGCGGCCGGATCATACGCAGCCAGCAGCGGATCCACCGGCAGCAGCGGCCCCACATCCAACTCCGTGGGACGGCGCAGCTCCCGGCCTACCTCGTTGAGGTGCCCATCCACCTGCTCCAGCACCGCCTCCAGCCGGGCCAGTGTGGCGGAGAGCTGCCGCGCGTCGGAGATGAAGTGCTCGCGCACGAAGGCCGCCAGATCCCCATCCTCCTCTCGCCACAGGGAGGCCACCTGCTCCACACCCCGATCGATCCGCGCCCGCTGCGCCTCACCATGGCGGGCGACGAGCTCGTCCTTCAGGGAGGCCAGCTCGGGACTCTTCTTCACGGGACGTGCCTCGACGGAGGGAGAACCCCCCGGAACGTGCGACAGCGAGCAGGCCGGGCCGAGCGTCGCCAGCAGGGAGAGCAGGGAAACTGACTTGAGGGAGGAGAAGCGGGACACGTGGGGCCTCCGGACATGGAAAGAGGGCCCGACCCTCCGGGCCGGACCCTCCTTGGGAACAACGAAGAAGAGCGCCTGACTACGCGGGGCGCACGTTCTGCGCCTGCAGGCCCTTCGGGCCGCGGGTCACTTCGAACTCCACCCTCTGCCCCTCGGCGAGGGAGCGAAACCCGTCCATATTGATGGCGGAGTGGTGGCAGAACACATCCTCACCACCACCATCCTGCGTGAGGAAACCAAACCCCTTCGCATCGTTGAACCACTTCACGGTACCAGTAGCCATTGCACTCTTCTTCCTTCAAACGGGCGCGCAAATCCGCCTCCCGGGGCTGGCCAGCAAACGGCCAGCCAACCCAGAGACGAATGTCAGCGGCTTCGCTACCCCTGTCCACCCAAGAGAGCTACCAACCGCACGTCTGGCCCTTGTTCTGCTCACGCAGCCAGGTACGCAGAGGAGAGAAGTACTCCAGCATGGGGGTGGCATCCATCTGGCGCTGGCCGGTGAGAGCCTCGAGGGCCTCGGGCCAGGGCTTGCTGGAGCCCAGCTCCAACATGGCCTGGAGCTTCTGGCCGGCCTCCTTGTTGCCGTAGATGGAGCACTCGTGGAGGGGGCCCTGGTGACCGGAGGCCTCGCACAGCGCCTTGTGGAACTGGAACTGGAGGATGCGCGCCAGGAAGTAGCGGGTGTAGGGGACGTTGGAGGGGATGTGGTACTTGGCGCCCGGATCGAAGTCCTGCTCGGTGCGCTCCACGGGGGGGCGGATGCCCTGGTACTTCTCGCGCAGGGCCCACCAGGCCTGGTTGTAGTTCTCGGGCGACACCTTGCCGCTGAAGACATCCCAGCGCCACTGATCGATCAGCAGGCCGAAGGGCAGGAAGGCCACCTTCTCCATGGCGTCCTTCATCTGCAGGTTGATGAGGCCCTTCTCTCCCTTGGGCAGCTCCGAGAGCAGGCCCACCTGCTTGAGGTAGCTCGGGGTGATGGAGAGGGTGAGCGCGTCACCGATGGCCTCGTGGAAGCCGTCGTGGGCCCCCTGCTGAAAGAGGACCGGGAGCGTGTGGTAGTACTGGTAGTAGTAGATGTGCCCGAGCTCGTGGTGGATGGTGACCAGCTCCTCCTCGGTGGGCTTGATGCACATCTTGATGCGCACGTCGTTGTCGTAGGTGACGTCCCACGCGCTCGCATGACACACCACGTCACGATCCCTCGGCTTGGTGAACTGGGAGCGCTCGAAGAAGGTCTCCGGGAGCGGCTTGAGGCCTAGCGAGGTGAAGAAGGACTCGCCCAGCTTCACCATGCGGAGGGAGTCATACTTCTGACGCTGCAGCGCGGCGTCCACGTCCAGGCTGGGCTGCCCCTTGTAGGGCTCGACCAGGGAGTAGATGTTGTTCCACTCCTGGGCCCACATGTTGCCGAGCAGATGCGCGGGGATGGGCTTGCCGGCGGGCACCTTGTCCTCGCCGTACTGCTTCGCGAGCCGGGCGCGCACGTAGCAGTGCAGCTCGTCATAGAGAGGCTTCACCTGCGTCCACAGGCGCTGGGACTCCTGCTCGAACTCCGCGGGCGTCATGTCGTAACCCGAGCGCCAGAGCGAGCCCAGATCCGAGAAGCCGATCTCCTTCGCGCCCTCGTTGGAGAGCTCCACCAGGCGCTGGTAGAGCGGCCGCATGGGCTGGGAGACGGTGCGCCAGCCGTTCCAGGCCTCCAGCAGCTCGTCATAGTCGCGGCTCTTGGCGATGGTGTCGGAGAGCTGGCCCAGATCCTTGCAGGGGGCCTTGCCATCCTTGCCGCAGTACTTGCCCTTGCCGTAGAGGCCCTCGAGCTTCGCGGCGATGGTGGCCAGCTCGGCCCGCTTCTCCGCGTCGCTCGGCGCGGGCAGCGCGGAGGAGATACGCAGCAGGTGGAGCATGCGCGCGGAGTCGGCGTCCAGCCCCTCCACGTCCTTGAAGCGCGCCGCCTGGGTGATCGCCTGGTTGAGGTAGGCCATCACCTCCTCGTTGACGACGGCGGCGTTCCGCTCGGTGTCATCGGTGATGTAGGTGGACTTGATCCACTCGGCGGTGGCCTGCCGCGTCCACAGACGCTTGAGGTCCTCGTTGACACGGGCGGCGAACTGCCGCGCCTCCTCGGTCGTGGGCTGGGGCTCGGCGACGGGCTGGGCGGCGGCGCTCGGGGTGGAGGCCTCCTCGGCCTTGGCACCGGCTCCGTGGGTACAGCCCGGAAGGGCCGCCAGCGGCACGACCGCCAGGGCCGCGCGCAGGATCTGCTTGACATGAGAAGTGCGGTTCATGGGCGCAACGTAGAAGAATCAAGACCGATGCACAGCAGAAAGTGACACGGAGCACGTGGAGGGCTCCAACGCTCCCACGGGCTCTACCCGAGATATGAGGATGATCCGATGTCGCACCTGAAATCGCTCCCGCCGCTCCTGCTCGGCGCCTCCCTGCTCGCCTGCGGTCCCAGCGAGACGGACGACTGCGCGCGCTACACCTTCCCGCTCTCCCCTGCCCCGACGTCCACGATCCACGACAGTTGCACGAGCCCGGCCTGCGGAGACGGGCAGAACCCGCCGACGAGCGGCCCCCACTGCGGGAGCACCGTCTCGTGCCGGAGCCATGACACCGAACAGAACCGGTGCGAGTGGATCCACAACCTGGAGCACGGGCACGCGGTCTTCCTCTACAACTGCCCGGAGGGGTGCCCGGAGGTGGTGGCCACGCTGGAGGGGCTGCGAGAGGAAGCCCGCCTGGGCGCCAACGGAGTGAAGCGGGCAATGGTCGCGCCGGATCCGACGATTCCGAACCGCGTCGCCGCCGTCCTGTGGCGCCGGTCCTGGCTGTCCGACACGGCGGACGAGGAGGCGCTGCGCTGCTTCCTCCGGCTGCAGGACCAGGACGCCCCCGAGCCCGGGCTGGCCTGCCCGCGATGAAGCGTTAGACCGAAATTCCGACTGGTGCGTTTCGAGCGTCCATTCCCACCGAATTTCGGAGCGCACATGTCCACGAACACGCTGAGCCGTCTGACCCGCTGGGGGAGCGCCGCGCTCGCCCTGAGCCTCGTCCCCGCCTGCTCGACCCACCGCTCCACCGAGGCCAGCCCGGACTCCCTGCTGGGACCCGCGACGAGCGAGACCCGGGCCCCGGCGAAGCCGCAACCCGCCACTCCCGCCCCGAACGCGCCGGCGGAGCTGGCCGACGAGGCCGACATGGACGACCTCGTGGAGGCCGAGGTGGCCTCCGTACAGACGGGCAAAGCCTCCGCCGCGGGCCGGGGGGCCGGGGCATCCATGCCGGCCCCTCCGCCCAGGCCCAGCCGGGAGCGTCGCGCCGAGGAGAAGCGGAAGGCGTCCTCCTCCTCGCTCGCTACCTCCGGCGCACCGGCGCGCCAGATGCCGAAGCAGATAGCGGACAGGTATGAGCCGCCGGAGCCGGCCGTCTCGGGCAACACCTTCGCCGAGCATGCCCCCAATGCCTTCACCAACACGGCCGAGGATCGGCACTCCACCTTCGCGGTGGACGTGGACACGGCCTCGTACACGGTGGCGCGCCGCTACCTCAACCAGGGCAACCTGCCCCCGCCCGCCGCCGTGCGCGTGGAGGAGTTCGTCAACTACTTCAAGTACCGCTACACGCCGCCGGAGCGGGGCGCCTTCACGGTACACCTGGAGGGAGCGCCCTCCCCCTTCGAGCAGGGGCGCCACTTCGTTCGCGTGGGCGTGCAGGGCAAGGTGGTGTCTCGCGCGCACCGCAAGCCCGCGCACCTCGTCTTCCTGGTGGACACCAGCGGCTCCATGCACTCGTCTGACAAGCTGCCGCTGGCGAAGGAGGCGATGAAGATCGCCGTGAAGAACCTCAACGAGAACGACACGGTGGCCATCGTCACCTACGCGGGGGGCACGAGGGACGTGCTGTCCCCCACTCCGGCCACGGACGTGGCACGCATCCACGCGGCCATCGACTCGCTGCGCTCCGGGGGCGGGACGGCCATGGGCTCGGGCATGGAGCTGGCGTACCGGCACGCGGTGAAGAAGGCCTCGGGCCAGGTGGTGTCGCGCGTCATCGTCCTCACGGACGGGGACGCCAACATCGGCCCCAACGTGTCCGCGAACGCCATGCTGGCCAGCATCCAGAAGTACGTGGCCGAGGGCGTCACCCTGTCGACCATCGGCTTCGGCATGGGCAACTACCGGGACGACCTGATGGAGAAGCTGGCCGACAAGGGCAACGGCAACTGCTTCTACATCGACAGCTACAAGGAGGCGAAGAAGGTCTTCGAGAAGCAGCTCACCGGCACCCTGGAAGTGATCGCGAAGGACGTGAAGGTGCAGGTGGAGTTCGATCCCCAGGTGGTGCGCCGCTACCGGCTCGTGGGGTACGAGAACCGTGACGTGGCGGACCGGGACTTCCGCAACGACAAGGTGGACGCGGGAGAGATTGGCGCGGGCCACAGCGTGACGGCGCTCTACGAGGTGGAGCTGACGGGTGAGACAGGGAACCTCGGCACGGTGCGGATCCGCGCGAAGGCTCCCAACGGCACCGAGGCCGCCGAGCAGGCCTTCCCCTTCGAGCGGCGGCTGATGAAGTCCTCGGTGGAGGCGGCGTCCAGGGACTTCCGCTTCGCGCTGGCGGTGGCCTCCACGGCGGACGTGCTGCGCAACAGCCCGAGCGCCAGGGGCTGGAGCCTGGCCACTGCGCAGCAGCTCGCCGAGGGATCCACGGAGGGAGACTCGGACCGCGAGGAGTTCGTGAAGCTGGTGGCGCGGGCACGCGGCCTCATCGGCGCGGTGGCGAACGAAGGCCGCTGAGTCACGAGGTGACGTAGGGCTCGGGCGTGCGCGTCGAACGAGCGCGCACGCCTCACCCGTCCCGCGACGCCCCGCTCCCCTGCTGCTCCACGCCGGCCGTCTCCTCCGGCGTGTTCTCGTTCCAGCCTCCTCCCAGCGCCCGATACAGCGCCGCGACGTTCGCCAGCTTCGAGAACTGCGTATCAATCAGCAACTGCTGCGCGTTGTAGAGATCGCGCTGGGCCGTGAGCAGGGTCACGTATCGATCGATCCCCGCGCGGTAGCGCTGGTCCGCCAGTTGGTATCGCCGCTCCTCCGCCTCCACGCGCGCCCGCTGCGCCGTGAGGCGCTTGTCGATCGCCTCCCGTGTCACCAGCGCATCCGCCACTTCCCGGAAAGCCGCCTGGATCGACCGCTCGTAGCTGGCCACCTCGATCTGCTTGCTGACCTCCGCGACGTCGAGGCTCGCCTTGAGCGCACCGCCCTGGAAGATCGGCAGGTTGAGCCGCGGGATGAACGACCAGGTGAAGGCGCTCCCGGAGAACAAGCCCGCGAGCGCCGTACTGGCCAGTCCACCCTGCCCCGTGAGGCTGATGCTCGGGAAGAAGGCCGCGCGGGCCGCGCCAATGGACGCGTTCGCCGCCATCAACTGGTGCTCCGCCGCGAGGATATCCGGCCGGCGCTGGAGCAGGTCCGAGGGAATCCCCGCGGGTAGCTCCGCCCTGACCATGATGTCCCGCAAGGGCCGCGGCTCCGGCAGGTCCTCCGGCAGTGGCCGCCCGATCAAGTACACCAGCGCGTTCACGGCCCGGGCGCGCTGCTCCTCGTAGAACGCGAAGTTGTACCGGGCCGTCTCCACCTGCGTCTGTGCCGTTCGCAGATCCAGCTCGTTCGCCGTGCCCTGATCGAACGCACGGCGGGTGAGCTCATACGACAACTCCACCGTCTCCAGCGTCTGCCGCGCCAGCGTGAGCTGCTCCGCCGACGCACGCTCGTCGAAGTGCGCGACCGCGACCTGAGACACCACGGCGAGATGCACGCCGCGCCGCGCCTCCGCCGTGGCGAAGTACGTCTGCAACGCCTGTTCGCTCAACGACCTGAGCCGCCCGAAGAAGTCGAGCTCCCACGCCGTCACACCGAGGCCCACCGAGTACTGCTCTCTCGGCGCGAACTGGGCGCTCGGGAGACTCGAAGGCAGCTCCTGGAACGTGGCCGACGCGGACGCGCCGACAGACGGGAACAGCGGCGCACGCCGCACCCGGTACTGCGCCTGGACCCGCTCCACGTTCAGGCTGGCCACCCGCAGATCGCGGTTGTGCTCGAGCGCCAGCGCCACCAGCGCCTGAAGCCGCTGGTCCTCGAACACGTCCCTCCATCCCAGGTCCGCGGCGGAGACCTCGCCCTCCGCTTCCTTCGTCTCCACCGGATACCGCGCGCTCACCGGTGCCTCGGGCCTCGAGTACGCCGGCGCCAGGGTGCATCCACCCAGGAACGCGGCGCCGACCAACGCGCCGACGATCACCTTCCGCTCAACCATGGGTCCCTCCCTCCACCGCCACCGCCAGCTCGGCCGACGGCGTCTCCTCCGGCTCCTGCTTCTTCCGGGCGAACAGCCCGAGCACGACCACGAAGAACACCGGCACGAACAGCACCGCCAGGAACGTGCCCGTCAACATGCCGCCGATCACGCCAATGCCGATCGCGTTCTGCCCGCCCGCGCCCGCGCCGTTCGACACCGCGAGCGGAACCACACCGAGGATGAACGCCAGGGATGTCATCAGAATCGGCCGCAGACGGAGCCGCGCCGCTTCGATCGTCGCCTCCAGCAGGCCCCGGCCCTGTTCTCTCAGGTCGCGTGCGAACTCGACGATGAGAATCGCGTTCTTCGCCGACAGACCGATCGTGGTGAGCAGACCGACCTGGAAGAAGACGTCATTCCGCAGCCCGAAGAGGAACGCCGCGCCGATCGCGCCGATCACGCCGAGCGGCACCACCAGCATCACCGAGAACGGAATCGACCAGCTCTCATACAGCGCCGACAGACAGAGGAAGATCACCAGCAGCGACATCGCGTACAGCATCGGCGCCTGGGCCCCGGAGAGCTGCTCCTCGTAGGAGAGCCCCGACCACTCGATGCCGAACCCGGGCGGAAGCTGGGCCGCCAGTTCCTCGATGGCCGCCATGGCCTCACCGGTGCTCCGGCCCGGCGCTGCCTCGCCCTGGAGCTGGACGGTGGGGATGCCGTTGAAGCGCTCCAGCCGCGGAGAGCCGTAGATCCACCGGCCCGTCGAGAAGCTCGAGAAGGGGACCATCTCGCCCACCTTGTTGCGGACATACCAGCGGTTGAGATCCTCCGGCTGCATGCGATACGGCGCGTCCGCCTGCATGTAGACCTTCTTCACGCGCCCGCGATCGACGAAGTCGTTCACGTAGGAGCCACCCCACGCGCCCGCGAGCGTCTGGTTCACCGAAGCGAGCGATAGCTGCAACGTCGCCGCCTTCTCCTGATCGATGTCGATCTTGAACTGCGGGGTGTCCTCCTGGCCTCCCGGACGCACCCGAGTCAGGGCGGGGTGGTTCGCCGCGAGCCCGAGCAACTGGTTGCGCGCCTGCATCAACGCCTCGTGCCCCTGGCCGCCGCGGTCCTGCAGTTGGACCTGGAAGCCGGTGGCGGTGCCAAGCTCGGACACCGCGGGCGGGGTGAACGAGAAGACCAGCGCGTTCTTGCGCGAGGAGAACTTCCGCATCGCACGGCCCGCGACGGCCCCTGCCTTCAGCGACGCATCCTTGCGGACCGACCAGTCCTTCAGGTTGATGAAGGCGAGGCCGTTGTTCTGACCCTGGCCGCCGAAGTTGAACCCGGAGATCGTCAGGATGGAGTCGACCGCGTCCTTCTCCTCCTCCAGGAAGTACCTGGTCATGTCATCCAGGACCTTCCCCGTCTGGTCGAGCGTCGCGCCCGGCGGCAACGTCACCATGGACATGATCCGCCCCTGATCCTCGTCGGGGAGGAAGGCGGTGGGCAGGCGGATCAGCAGCACGCCCATCACCACGGCGATCGCGAGGTACGCCAACATGGAGGTGCCGCGTCGGCGAACCAGGCGGGCCACGATTCCCTCGTACACCCCCTCGGCGCTGTCGTAGGTGCGGTTGAACCAGCCGAAGAAGCCCTTCCTCGGTCCGTGGTGTCCCGGCTTGAGCAGGGTGGCGCACAGTGACGGGGTGAGCGTCATCGCCACCAGCAGCGACAGGACCATCGACGAGACGATGGTGATCGAGAACTGCCGGTAGATGACGCCGACCGAGCCGCCGAAGAACGCCATCGGCACGAACACCGCGGAGAGCACCGTCGTCACGCCGAAGAGCGCGGAGGTGATCTGCCCCATCGACTTCCGGGTGGCCTCCTTCGGGGAGAGATCCTCCTCTTGCATCACGCGCTCGACGTTCTCCACCACCACGATGGCGTCATCGACGAGCAGGCCGATGGCCAGCACCATGCCGAACATGGTCAGGGTGTTGATGGTGAAGCCGGCCGCCGCGAGGACGCCGAAGGTCCCCAGCAACACCACCGGCGCGGCGATCGTCGGAATCAGCGTGGCCCGGAAGTTCTGCAGGAACAGGAACATGACCAGGAACACCAGGACGATCGCCTCGAGCAGCGTGTGGACCACGCTCTCGATCGACAGGCGGACGAAGGGCGCGGTGTCGACGACCGTCCGGAACTCCAGCCCGGGAGGGAAGAACTGCGACAGCTCTTCGATCCGCGCGCGGACCGCATCGGCGGTGTCGAGCGCGTTGGCACCCGTGGCCAGCTTGACGCCCAGCGAAGCCGCGGGCTTGCCGTTGAACATGGCATCCGTGGAGAAGTTCTCTCCGGTGAGCTCCACTCGCGCGACATCACCCAGGCGGACCTGCGAGCCGTCCTCGTTGACGCGCAAGAGGATGTTGCGGAACTCGGCTTCGGAGGTGAGGCGACTCTGCGCGGTGACGGTCGCGTTGAAGGCGGTGCCCGGCACCGCCGGGGTACCACCGAGCTGGCCCGCGGAGACCTGCACGTTCTGCTCGCGGATCGACGCGGCGATGTCGGCGGGGATCAGGCCGAACGCGGTGAGCTTGTCCGGGTTGAGCCAGATGCGCATCGCGTACGGAGACCCGAACAACTGCGTCTCACCCACGCCGGGGACGCGGGCGATCTGATCGAGCACGTTGGAGGCGATGAAGTCCGCGATGTCGACGCGACCCATGCTTCCATCCGAGGAGACGAACGAGTGGATCTGGAGGAAGTTCCGCGCCGTCTTGGCGACGCGCAGTCCCTGGCGCTGGACCTCCTCGGGCAACAGCGGGGTGGCTCCGGCGAGCTTGTTCTGCACCTGCACCTGGGCGATGTCCGGATCGACGCCGGGCTCGAAGGTGAGGTTGATGTTCACCGCGCCGGCGGAGGTGCTCTCCGACGACATGTAGCGCAGGCCGTCGAGGCCGTTCATCTGCTGCTCGATGACCTGGGTCACGGTCTGCTCGAGCGTCTGTGCGTCCGCGCCCGGGTACATCGCGCGGATGCCGATCTCCGGCGGCGCAATGGCCGGGTACTGAGCCACCGGGAGGATCCGGATGGCGAGCCCGCCCGCGAGCATGATCAGGATGGCGATCACCCACGCGAAGATCGGGCGGTCGATGAAGAATCTAGGCACGATGGATCCTTTCGAGCGCTGTTCAGCTGGAAGCGGGCACCGCGCTCACCGGCGCGCCGGGTCTCACCTTCTGCAGCCCTTCGACGATGACCTTGTCTCCCCTCGCGAGGCCTTCGGTCACCATCCACTTGTCGCCGACGGAGCGCGGCGCCACCACCGGGCGGACCTCGACCTTGCCCTCCTTCCCGACCACCCACACCGAGGCCTTGCCCTGCGCGTCGCGGCGCACGGCGAGCTGCGGAACGAGAATCGCATCGGGACGCGTGCCCTCTTCCAGCCGCGCGCGCACGAACATGCCGGGCAACAGCTTGCGATCCGGGTTGGGGAAGATCGCGCGCAGGGTGATGGACCCGGTGCTGGGGTTCACCGTCACGTCGGAGAACTGCAGCGAGCCCTCGTGCGCGTACTCGGTGCCGTCCTCCAGCACCAGCTTCACCTTCGCCCCCTCTCCCGAGCGCACCAGATTCCCGCTGTCGAGTTCGCGCTGGAGCGCCAGCACCTCCGCGGACGACTGGGTGACGTCGACATAGACGGTATCCAACTGCTGGATCGTCGCCATCAGCGTGGCCTGCCCCTGCCGGACGAAGGCGCCCTCCGTCACCACCGAGCGGCCGATGCGGCCGTCGATCGGCGCCTGCACGCGGGTATAGTCCAGGTTGATCCGTGCGCTCCGCACGGCCGCGTTCCCCTGCGCGACCTCCGCGGACGACGTCTTGTACGCGGCGATGGCGTTGTCGTACTCCTGCTGGCTGACCGCGCGCTCCTTCAGCAACTGCTCGTAGCGCTCGACGAGCAGGCGCCTCGAGTCGATCGCCGCCACGGCGCGCGCCAGCGAAGCCTCGGCGCTGTCGAGCGCCGCCTGGTACGGCTGCGCGTCGATCCGGAAGAGGAGCTGCCCCTTCTTCACGTCGGAGCCCTCCTCGAACAGCCGCTCGAGGACGATGCCGTCGACGCGGGCCCGGACCTCCGCGACCCGGTAGGCAGAAGTACGACCAGGTAGTTCGCGACGGAGCGTCACCGGGGAGGGAGCGATCTCCACCACCCCGACCTCGACCGGCTTCGGCGGGCCGACGGGCGCGGCGGGCTTCTCAGCACAGCCGCCCACCAGCCCGGCGAACAGGGCACCGAGCACCACGACCGACCTTCCAACCCATGAAGAATCTTCGGTTTTCAACGAGTACTCCCGACGCGGCAAGGGGGTTCGGCTTTGCGCTGGCTCAAGTAAGAGACGAACCATTGACTGTCAAGACTGAACGGTTTAGTTCAGTTTATCAAATGGAACGAACAGGGGATGAGCGAGGCACCGAGGGAGCGAAAGTAGCGGAGCTATCTCCAGCGAAAAGGGAGCAGATTGTCGGAGGAGCGCGCGCCGTCTTCCATGAGCAGGGGTATGAGCGCGCCAGCGTGGATGCGATCGCCGCACGGGCCGGCGTGTCGAAGGCCACGGTCTACAACCACTTCCCGGGCGGCAAGCAGGCGCTGTTCCTGGCCACCTTCGGGGCCGAGAACGAGGACGTCCGCCAGAAATTCCTGTCGCTGCTCGAGGAGCCGACCGGCGACATCGAGGCGGACCTCCACCGAATCGGCGAGCAGCTCCTGAGACTGACCGGCAGCCCCTCCCAGGTGCAGCGCTTCCGGATGGTGATCGGGGCCGCCGAGCGCTTTCCCGAGCTCGGCAAGGCGCTCTACGAGTGCATCATGCTTGCCGGCCAGAGGCGGATGGAGGGCTTCCTCGAACGCGCGGCCTCCGCGGGGCAACTGGAGATCGCCGATCCCAGCGCCGCGGCGATCGACTTCCACGCGCTCTGCACCAGCGATCTCTCGCGCAAGCTCTACCTGGGTGTGCTCGAGCGGCTGAGCGAAGCCGAGATCCGCGAGAACGTCGAGCGTGGCGTGCGGACGTTCCTTCGCGCCTACCGGCGGTAGCCGTCCGACACTCAGCTCGTCGTCCCCTCCTCCTGCCTCCCCGGCCTCCGGGCGAGCAACCGCTCGAGTTCCGCGCGCCCGGGCCAGGCCTGCCGCGCACCGTTCCGGGTGATGGCCAGGCTGGAGGCCGCCGTCGCGAAGCGGACAGCGTCGCGCACCTGCTGTCCCTCGAGTAGCGCGATGGCCAACGCGCCCGTGAAGGCGTCCCCCGCCCCGGCCCTGTCGACGACCTCCGGAACGGGAAATGGCGGGATCCTCACCACCTCCTGCCCGGTCACCGCCACACAGCCCCCATCGCCCAGCTTGATGCATACACTCCCCACCCCACGCCCCCGCAGACGTCGGCCCGCATCGGCGGCATCCTCCTCGGAGTCGATGTCCATCCCACAGAGTTCCTGCGCCTCCGTGTGATCGAGGGTGAGGAAGTCGACGCACCGGAACAAGTCCTCCGGCATGCGCTCCGCCCGCGAGGGAGCGAGCACCACCCGGAAGTCCCTCGCCCTCGCGGCCTCCACCACGGCCGAGACCACGCGGGTTGGAACCTCCAGGTCGGCGACCAGGACGGAGCCCTCGGGCGCGGTACGGACCGCCGCCAGGGCATCCACCACGTCGTCCTGACTCCAGACCTCGTTCGCGTTGTTGGCCAGGACGCTCGTCTTCCGACCCCCGGGCCTGACGAGGATCATCGAGACCGCGGTCACCTCGCCCGAGATGGCCCGGACGTGACTCAGCTCGATGCCGACGTCGCGCAAGGGCTCCAAGGCCTGCCGGCCCAGCGCATCGTCTCCCACGTGGGCGAGGAGCTGACTCCTGGCGCCGAGGCGACGTGCCATGCAGGCCACGTTGGCGGCCTTGCCCCCACCCGCCATGAGGAAGTCACAGCCCGACAGCGTCTCGACCCCCTCCGGCATCCGCTCGACGCGGGCCTGGAACTCCATGTTCACGCCGCCAAGAGAAAGAACCCATCCTTGCTTCATCCGCGCCACCTCCTGAGCCCGGACAACATGGGCCGCGAACGCCTCCTCGGGGAGTCCCCGGCATCTTCCATTGCACAGAGCCAGGACAAGGGACCAACCGAGCCCCCGTCACCTCCGCAGGGAAAAACCTTTCACGGGCACACTCATCACGTCCGTTTCGGAGCCGCCTTTTCGCATGGAGCCATTGCCCCCCTGAAAGACAAGGCACATCTCCTGGCCCGCGTCCGAGCCGTGCAGTGATTGCACAACTCGACGCACCCCCATTGGAGACAAGCGAATGGAAACGAAGACCCCCCGGTCGCGTGCGCCGCTGCGTTCCCTCCCCCTCGCTGGCGCCCTGACCCTGCTCCTGACGGCCTGCGGCCCGGTCGAACCAACGGAACAGGAGGCTGGCCGCACGAAGCGGACCGGACTCCTTCTCACGCTCAGGCTCGATGAATACAGCGATGTGACCGCCATCCACTTCAGCCTCGAGAGGCGGAGTTGCGTGGACGAGGTGATCGTCCCCTACACCCTCGACTTCAAGAGGGAGCTGGAGGAGATCCGGCTCCCGGGCGGCATCCCCGACTTCGAGGACGAACCCTTCGACCGTGACTCGTCCCACGCCTTCGCCGACCTCTTCGTCACCCTCCCTGAAGGCTGCTACGACATCACCACCTTCCCGCTCGCGGCGGATGGCGGACCATCCATGGACTGCTCGCCGGCCGCCACCTGGAACACGGAGGTCGTCAATGGACAGACGACGGAGCTCCTCCTCATCAACCAGTGCTGGGCCAGGGAGGAGCGGGGCGCCATCGACGTGATCGCGGGGCTCAACCACCCTCCCGAGCTGATCGCGGTGAACTTCGATCCGTCCAGGTTCGTCCACCAGTGCATCGACCAGGTCGTCTGCGCCACGGCCTGGGACGCGGACGAGGATCCACTCGAATTCTCCTGGACCCAGGTGAGCGGCCCGGCCGCCCTGTTCGAGAGCCCCAAGGAGGTGAGCACCACGCGTAATGACGACGGCTCGGTCACCCAGTGTGTCCGCATGGTCGCCGAGACCCCGGGCGGCTACGGCATGAAGCTGGTGGTGTACGACCTGCTCCCTGATTCGGCCCACGGCGAGCAGATGCGCATCCAGGACTACCTCGCCCACTCCGGCAACCTCTACCCGTCCAATGACTCTCTCAGCTTCCCGTTCTACGCCGCTCGCGACGGGCGCGAGGGCGGATGCACCGAGGCCGCCACGAGCTGCAAGACCCTGCTGGAGCGCGAGCCCGGGCTCCCCAGCGGCCTCTACACGTTGGATCCAGACGGCGCGGAGGGAGCCCTCGAGCCCTACCTGGCCTGGTGTGACATGAGCACCCACGGCGGCGGATGGACGCTGGTGATGGTCTCCAGCGACGACGACCAGGACACCTGGACGTGGAGCTCGCGCGCGCTGATGACGACCCACGCCCTGTCCGTCGGTGACGTCCACGAGCGAAACCGGGACTTCAAGTCCCCTGCGCTGCACCAGGTGGCCTTCACGGATCTCCTCTTCGTCCACGCGCCCTCCTCGCAGTGGGCCGCGTACGCGAGCGTGGGCAACGGGAGCACCGACCTGGGCCACTTCATGGCGGGCCTCGCCGCCCCTGCCTGCGACCCGAGCCTCGGGGGCAACGGCTACCCGCTGAGCGCCGGGACGATCTCCACGCAGGGCTGGCTGTGCGACACCGATCTCTACTTCCACCTCGGAGATCTCGACGGCACCGCCGACACCAACTACTGCAAGGGCAACAGCGGCTTCCAGGACAGCACCTACGGCCCGGCGTGGAACATCAGCTTCAACCACGCCTGCCCGTTCGACGAGCCCGCCTATGCCTCGACCGGCCCGGCCCTGAACTACCCCACCTTCGAGACCCCCAGCATCGGCTTCGGCGAGGCGCTGGGCCTCAACACCGGCGAGCCGGGAATGGCCCAGAACTACCTGCAGATGTACGTCCGCTGAGCCGGGCCACGGATCAGGCGGAGCGGGAGAACCGCTCCGCCCTACCCGCAGAGCATGGAGACCTCCTCGGGCAGCCGCTGCCGCAAGGGCTCGGTGGCCGGAGGCAGGATGACGGTGAGCGTGGTTCCCCACCCCTGCCGGCTCTCCGCCTTGAGCGTGCCACCCAGGCCAGTGACGATGGCGTGGCTCACCGACAGGCCCAACCCCACGCGCGTGCTGCGCGTGGTGACGAAGGGCTCGAAGAGACGCTCCAGCACCTCCTTGGGAAGGCCCCCGCCCGTGTCCTGCACCTCCACCACCGCCTCCCCGTCCGGGCCGGTATAGGCCGCCACCCGCAGCACGTTGCGCGAAGCGTCCCCCTCGCCCATCGCCTGCACCGCGTTGAGCAGCAGGTTGAGGAAGAGCTGGCTCAGCCGCGCCTCGTCCCCATCCACCGCCGGCATCGGGTGGAAGTCCCGCTCCACCCGCGCCCGCAGCCGCAGCTCGCCGCGGAGGAGCTTCAACGCACTCTCCAGCACCGGCTGCACCTCCACCCGCGCTCGGTGCTCCGGAGGCTTGCGCGACAGCGTCCGCAGCTCCTGGACGATGTGCTTCAGCCGGTTCGCCCCCACCGACGTCTCCGAGAGGGCCTCCAGCACGTCGTCCAGCCTGCCCACATGGGGGCTGCTCCGCTCGCGCAGCTCATCGTCCAGCAGCTCGAGCTCCTCGCGCGCGAAGGAGAGGTTGGCCAGCACGAAGGCCAGCGGGTTGTTCATCTCGTGACCGACCGAAGCCGCCAGCGACCCCACCGCCGCCAGCCGATCCGCTTGCAGCAGCCGCACCTCCATCTGCTTGCGCAGGGTCACATCCCGGGCGAACACCCGCACGCCCGGCGGATCCCAGAGCTGCGCCACCGTCAGCTCCCAATAGCGCCCCTCATGATGCACCATGGGAGGGGGCTCGCCCGCCGCGGCCCCGCGCCAGGCCCACCCCAGCGCCGCCTCCACCAGCGGGTGCGCCGATCCGCGTACCAGCAGCTCCGGGAACGCCTTGTGCGTGGCCGGGTTCGCGTAGCGCAGCTCGCCATCCATTCCCAGCTCCAACAACGGATCCGGGTGCAGCAACGGAAAGGACGCCAGCCGGTACAGCGGCTCCTCCAGAGAACGTAATGCGGTGACTTCCCGCACCATCAGGCCAAGGCGTCCCTCGTCCCCCTCGGGAGCCGGGGCACACGGCGTCACCTCGGCGGCATAGATGCGCGTCTGCCCCTCCACTTGCAGCCGGTACTCCAGCCGACCCGCGGCGCCGCCGTGCCGCACCGCCCGCGTCAACGCCAGCAGCGGCGCTCCCGCTTCCGGGCCCAGCACCTCCGCCAGCGTCCGACCCTCCGCGCCGTCCATGTCCCGCCCGAAGGCCCTCCCGCTGGGCGCCCACAGCCGCCGGCACCGCTCCTCTCCGTCCACCTCCGCCACCAGATACTCCGCCGTCTTCTCCGGCCCCGGCTGCGTGAGCCGAGGCTGCCCGGCCGACACCTGGATGAAGCCCTCCACCCGGAAGGGCCCCAGCAAC